>NZ_JBHTRF010000023.1:0-116821 GCF_042796115.1 Kitasatospora sp. NPDC056446
GACCGGTCCGGTGCCCCTCCGCTTCGCCGTGCCCGCCCTCCGGCCGGCCCGGTCGTCCGGGGTGCCCGGTCCGGCGGGCGGGCACTACGGGCCGGGACGCCATTCCGGGACGCCGGTTCCGGGACGCCGGAGGAGGCCGTGGCGCGGCGGGTCAGGGCCGCGTCCGGGTGATCGGCCGAGGGTAGCCTTGCCCGGGTGAGCACCTGTGCGACCCTGTCGCGTGAACTTTCGGAGCCGCTGACCGCGACGGCGGCGGTGGCGAGCACCTGGCTGCTGGTGGAGCAGAACGGGCCGTGGGGTGCGAAGGCGCTGCGCGAGAGCCATCTGGACGCGGCCGTCGGCCGGGCGCTGGAGGAGGCCGCGGCGGGCACGGGCGTGCGGGTGGCGCTGGTGCGGCGGCCGGGGCGGCACGCGGACTGCCTGCCGACGGCGCGGCACGAAGTGGTCGTGGCGCACACCGTGCCGGGCCGGGGCTGGGTACGCCGGGCGCAGGTGGCCGACCCGGCGGAGCTGCTGGGGCTGGACTTCGCGGCACTGGGCGCGGGGGACCACACGGGCTTCGGGGCGGAGCACGTCGGCGGCCCGTTGGCGCTGGTGTGCACCAACGGTCGGCGGGACCGCTGCTGCGCACTGCTGGGCCGTCCGCTCGCCGCGGAGCTGGCGGCCGCCGGGCACAGCGAGGTGTGGGAGGTGACGCACCTGGGCGGGCACCGCTTCTCCCCCACGATGCTGGTGCTGCCGTACGGCTACGCGTACGGGCGGCTGACGGCGGAGACCGCCAAGGAGGTGCTGGCGGCGACGGCGGCCGGGCATACGGTGCCGGAGTGGTCGCGGGGCTGCTCGGGCTGGGAGCGTCCGGGCCAGGCGGCCGAGCACGCGGTGCGGCTGGCGACCGGCGAGACCGCGGTGGACGCGCTGACGCTCACCCAGCGGCCGGACGGCGAGGGCCGCTGGCTGGTGACGGTGCTGCACCGGGACGGCCGGAGCTGGGAGGTCGACGTGGTCGAGGCGGTGAGCGAGCCGGCCCGTCCGGAGAGCTGCGGCAAGGCGGCGGGGACCCCGTCCCGCATGGACGTGCTGTCCGTCCGGGGGGTCTGAACGGACGGCCGGCGGGCTGAGCTCGCGGGCGACGCCCCCGTCCGGACACACGTCGGCCCCGCGCCCGTGGGGGTGGGCGCGGGACCGCTGCGCGACGGGGGCGGTCAGCCGGTGGCCTTGCCGACGAACTCCGTGGTGTAGGTCCTGGACAGGTCGATGGAGCCTTCCTTGCCCTTGACGTCCGGGTGGAACGCCGCGAGCACCGAGAGCACCGTCTTCGGCCCGTCGGCCGGCATCACGCCGTCCGTGGTGAACATCGGCAGGGTCGCCTTGATCGCCGCCGCGTACTGCTCGGCGCCGCCCTGCGCGTAGTCGGCGGGCATCTTCGCGGCGATCTCCTCGGGGGTGTGGGCGGACATCCACTTGAGGGTCTTCACGAAGGCGTTGGCGAGCTTCTGGGTGGTGTCCTTGTTCTTCTCCACCCAGTCGATGTTCATGTACAGCGAGGACGACGGGTACAGCCCGCCGAGCGCCTGGCGCGAGCCCTCGGGGGTGCGCATGTCGTAGAGGACCTTGCCGAGGCCCTTGTCCAGGATCGCGGCGACGGTCGGGTCGGTGGTCATCCCGGCGTCGATGCTGCCCTGCTGGAGCGCGGCGATGAAGGTCTGGCCGGCGCCGACCGCGATCGGGCTGAACTCGCTGACGGCGGTGCCGTTCTTGACCGCGAGGTACTTGGTGAGGAAGTCGGTCGAGGAGCCGAGGCTGGTGACGCCGAGCTTCCTGCCCTTGAAGTCGGCACCGGACTTCACGGCGTCGGCCTGCTTGGTGGAGACGATCTCGACCTCGCCGGGTGCCTGGGAGAACTGCACCACGGATTCGACGTTCTTGCCCTTGGCCTGGAGGTCGATGGTGTGGTCGTAGAACCCGACCGCGCCCTGGACGTCGCCGGCGAGCAGGGCGGTGGTGGCGTTGACGCCGGCGGGCTCGGTCAGCAGCTCGACGTTGACCCCGGCCTCGGCGAAGTAGCCGAGCCGCTGGGTGAGCATCGCGGGCAGGTAGATGACCTTGTCCAGGCCGCCGACCATGATCTTGACCTTGGGTCCGTCGACCTGCTGCCCGGCCGGGGCGGCGACCGCGCCGTGGCCGGCGGCGGCGTCGTTGGCGCAGGCGGAGAGCGGGAGGAGCAGGACGGCGGCGAGGGCGGCGGCAGCGGCTCTGCCAGTGGAGTTCGGGCGCATGGGTGGGGGTGCCTCTCTACTTCTTGCCGGCAGGGGGGTCAGCGGCCGTCGCCCGCGTCGGCGGGCTTCCAGCGGAACAGCTTCTTCTCGACGAGGGTCAGCAGCCCTTCGGTGAACAGGGCGACGACCGCGAGGATGGTCATGGCGGCGTACACGCCGGCCGCGTTGAAGGTGCCCTGGGCGGCCGCGACGAGCAGGCCGAGGCCCTTGGTGGCGCCGATGTACTCGCCGACGATGGCGCCGATCAGCGCGAAGCCGAAGCTGACGTGCAGGCTGGTGAAGATCCAGGTGGTGGCGGCGGGGATGACCACCTGGAGGGTGACCTTGCGGTTGTCGGCGCCCAGGATGCGGGCGTTGGCGACGAGGTTGCGGTCCACCTCGCGGGCGCCCTGGAAGGCGTTGAAGAACACCGGGAAGAACACCAGCACCACGGCGGAGGCGACCTTGGAGGCCGGGCCGAGGCCGAACCAGATCAGGAAGATCGGCGCGAGCACGATGCGCGGGATGGCGTTGAGCACCTTGATGTACGGCCCGAACACGTCGGCCAGGAAGCGGATCCGGCCGAGCGCGATGCCCAGCAGCACACCGCCGACCACGCCGATCACCCAGCCGGTGAGGGCCTCGTAGAGGGTGTAGCCGATCTGTTCGCCGAGCGATCCCTGGGCGGTGCCGTGGGTCACCCACTGCCAGATCTGGTCCCAGATCCTCGACGGCTGCGAGAAGTTGAACGGGTCGATGACCTTCGTCCGGGCGCAGACCTCCCAGAGTCCGAGGAAGGCGGCCAGGACCGCGACCCGGGCGCCGTAGACGCCCAGCTTCCGGTTGCGGGCGGCCCGTTCGCGGGCCTCGGTTCTCGTCGTGACGGCCGGGGGCTTCCCGGCGACGGCGGACGCGGTCTCAAGCGGCACGACCCGCTCCTCTCTCCCGGGTGATGCGCACCTCTTCGCCGAGCGAGGCCCAGATCTCGCGGTACAGCTCGACGAACCTCGGTTCCAGCCGGACGGCCTCGACGGTGCGCGGTCGTGGCAGGTCGACGGTGAAGACCTCCTTGACGGTGGCCGGCCCGGCGGTCATGACGACGACCCGGTCGGCGAGCGCGATGGCCTCGTCCAGGTCGTGGGTGACGAAGACGACGGACGAGCCGGTCCCGGCCCACAGCTCCAGCAGCTGGTCCGACATGAGGGCGCGGGTCTGCACGTCCAGCGCCGAGAACGGCTCGTCCATCAGCAGGATCGTCGGGTCGTTGACGAAGGTCTGGGCGAGCGCGACGCGTTTGCGCATACCGCCGGACAGCTGGTGCGGGTAGCGGTCCTCGAAGGCGGAGAGGCCGACCCGGCCCAGCCAGTCCCGGGCCCGCTCCCTGGCCTCGGCGGCCGGCACGCCGCGGAAACGCGGGCCCGCCATGACGTTGGACAGCACGGTGCGCCAGGGGAAGACGGCGTCCTGCTGGAAGACGAAGCCGACCTTGGGGTCGATCCCCTCGACGGGCTCGCCGTACACCCGGACCTCGCCCTCGGTGGGCTCCTCCAGGCCGCTGACCAGCGTCAGCGTGGTGGACTTGCCGCAGCCGGTGGGTCCGACGACGGCGACGAACTCGCCTTGGGCGACGGTCAGATCGAGATCGCGGACGGCGGTGTGCAGCGCCCCGGAGGGCGTGCGGAACCGTTTGGTAGCGCCGCTCAGCTCGATCGCCGGGGTAGTGCTCATTCGATCCTCCCGGGTCTGTGCTTGCTCCGGAAAGGTAGGAGCGGGCCCGCCCCCGGCGGGAGCCTTCTCCGCGTAGTGCGACTTCTCCGCATTGAGGGGTGTTCTGCTCGTTTTGCTTCCGCTACAACTGCGGGAGCGCGGCTGACAGAAACACGCCGGAAACATAGGGTGTCCCGACCCCCACCCGAGGACGCCCGGCCCCGCCGCACGACCGGCCTCCGCACCCGTCCCCGACCGGAGAACCAGCCCCCCACCCGCGCAGAACCACCCGAAGCCCCCGAGAGGAGGCCCGGATGAAGCTCCCCCACTGGCCCCGCCGGGTCTTCGCCCAGCTGCTGCTGAGCCAGACCGTCGTCACCGTCGGTGTCACCACCGTGACCGCCGGACTCTTCCTGGCCCCGGTCAGCAGCGAGCTGGACCACGACGCGATGCAGCGGGCCCTGTCGATCGCCCAGGCCACCGCCACCGACGAGGCCATCGCCCGGGCCGCCGACACCCGCGACGTGGTGGCCGCGCAGCGCAACGCCGAGCAGATCCGCCTGGCCACCGGCGCCAGCTTCGTCGTGGTCACCGACCTCGACGGGATCCGGCTCTCGCACACCGACCCGGGTCGGATCGGCCACCGGGTCAGCACCGACCCGGAGCCGGCCCTCAACGGCCGCAGCGTCACCGCCATCCAGCAGGGCACCCTGGGGCGCACCGCGCGCGGCAAGGTGCCGCTGCGGATGGCGGACGGCCGGATCGTCGGCGAGGTGTCGGTCGGCATCAGCGACGACTCGATCCGCCGCCGGCTGCTGACCATGCTCACCGGGATCCTGCTGTGCGCGGGCGCCGGCCTGGCCGCCGGTACCGTCGCCACCCTCGCCCTGGCCCGTCGGCTCAAGCGCCGCACCCACAACATCGCGCTGGCCGACATCTCCGCGCTGCTGGTGGAGCGGGAGGCCATGCTGCACGGCATCCGCGAGGGCATGGTGGCGCTGGACGAGCGCGGCCGGGTCCGGCTCGCCAACGACGAGGCGGTCCGGCTGCTTGGCCTGCCCGAGGACTGCACCGGCCGGCCGATCACCGAGGTGCTGCCGCCGGGCCGGCTGGCCGACGTGCTGACCGGCCGGATCACCGGCGCCGACCTGCCGGCCGTCCGGGACGACCGGGTGCTGGTGGTGAACCGGATGGCCACCGCCGAGGGCGGCGCGGTGGTCACGCTGCGCGACCGCACCGAGCTGGAGTCGCTGGTCCGGGAGCTGGACACCACCCGCAGCCTGACCGAGGCCCTGCGGGCCCAGGACCACGAGCACGCCAACCGGATGCACACCCTGCTGGGCCTGCTGGAGCTGGGCCGGCACCGGCAGGCGGTGGCGTTCATCTCCGAGCAGTCCGGCTCGCACGCCGTCGTCGCCGCGCGGATCGCCGAGCAGGTGCAGGACCCGCACGTCGCGGCGCTGCTGGCGGGCAAGACCGCGGTGGCCGGCGAACGCGGGGTCCGGCTGGCGCTGGCCCCGGCGGCGCACCTGCCGGACACGGTGGTGGACCCGCGGGCCCTGGTGACGGTGCTCGGGAACCTGGTCGACAACGCGGTGGACGCCCTGACGCCCGGCGGCGGCGGGCGGCTGGAGGTGAGCCTGGCGGCGGCCGGCTCCACCCTGCTGCTCCAGGTCGCGGACAGCGGCCCCGGTGTGCCGGAGGACCTGCGCGAGCAGGTCTTCGAGGAGGGCTGGACCAGCAAGGAGGCGCCCGCGCACCGTCCGCGCGGGCTGGGGCTGGCGATGGTGCGGCGGCTGGTCGAACGGACCGGCGGCCGGATCGTGCTCGACACCGGGCCGCTGGGCGGCGCCCGGTTCACCGTCGAACTGCCCGAGGCCCTGCTCACCGACCGGCTCGTGGAGGCGTGATGATCGACGTACTCGTGGTGGACGACGACTTCCGGGTCGCGGACGTGCACGCCGCCTACGTGGCCAAGGTGCCCGGCTTCCGGGTGACCGGCACCGCGCACTCCGCCGGGGAGGCGCTGGCCTTCCTGGAGCGCCGCCCGGTGGACCTGCTGCTGCTCGACCACCACCTGCCGGACGAGACCGGCCTGGCCCTGGTGCGCCGGCTGCGCGAACGCCAGGTGGCCTGCGACGTGATGATGGTGACGGCCGCCCGCGACGTCTCGACGGTCCACGCCGCGATGCAGCACGGCGCGCTGCAGTACCTGGTCAAGCCGTTCACCTACGCCGGACTGCGGGAGAAGCTGGTGGCGTACGCGCAGCTGCGGCACGCGCTGGCCGCACCGGCCCGGGAAGCCGGCCAGGACGAGGTGGACCGGCTGTTCGCGACCCTGCGCAGCGCCGCCGCGCCGACCGGGATGCTGCCCAAGGGCCACTCCGCGCCGACCACCGACCTGGTACTGGGCGTGCTGCGCCGGGCGGGTCGGCCGCTGTCCGCCCAGGAGGTCGCCGACGCCACCGGGCTGAGCCGCTCCACCGCGCAGCGCTACCTCAAGCAGATGGAACGGGACAGCCGGCTCCGGCTGACCCTGCGGTACGGCGACACCGGCCGTCCGGAGCACCGCTACGGGCTGGCGGCCCGGGCGTGACCCTGGCCGGGGCCGGGGCCGGGGCCGGGGCCGGGGCCGGGGCCGGGCTCGGGCCACGACGGCTTCGGCTCCCGAGGGGCCGCGCCCGGACACGGCTCCGGACACGGCTCCGGACATGGGGGAACCCCGGCGGCCCCAGGCCCGCCGGGGTTCCCCGGGCGCGACGGCTCAGGCCGCGCCCGCACCGGTGAGGGCCCGTACCTCCAGTTCGGCGAAGCGGTCCGCGTCGGCGGGCTCGGACGAGGTGACCGTCCCGATCCAGCCCGCCAGGAAGCCCAGCGGGATGGAGACGATGCCGGGGTTCTCCAGCGGGAACCAGTGGAAGTCGAGGCCGGAGAACAGCGCGACCTTGGATCCGGAGACCACCGGCGAGAAGAACACCAGGACCATCGCCGGGACCAGCCCGCCGTACACCGACCAGACCGCGCCGCGGGCGGTGAACCGCGACCAGAACAGGCTGTACAGCAGGACGGGCAGGTTGCTGGAGGCGGCGACGGCGAAGGCCAGGCCGACCAGGAAGGCGACGTTCAGCTGCTGGGCGTAGAGGCTGATCACGATCGCCGCCGCGCCGATCCCGCCGGCCGCGAACCGGGCGACGACGACCTCCTGCTGCTCGCCGGCCCCGGCCGCGGACTCCGCCGCCGAGCGGGAGCCGGGCACCGCCTCGGCCCGGCGGCGGCGCAGCCGGCCGCGCCCCCTCCCGGCCCGCGCCCGGGCCGCTTCCCGCCGGGGCCGGTCGCGCCAGGCCCCGGCCCAGATGTCGTGGGCGAACGCCGCCGAGGAGGCCAGGGTCAGCCCGGCGACGACGGCGAGGATGGTGGCGAAGGCGATCGCCGAGATCAGCGCGAACAGCACCACCCCGCCGGTGCTGCCGTTGCCGCCGCCGAGCACCAGGGCGAGCAGCGGGACGGCGGTGTTCCCGGCCGCGTTGGCGTGCCGCACCTCGGCCGAGCCGACCAGCGCGGTGGCGCCGAGGCCGAGCAGGATGGCCATCAGGTAGAAGCCGCCGACCAGGCCGATCGCCCACATCGTGGAGCGGCGGGCGGCCCGCGCGGTGGGCACGGTGTAGAAGCGGGACAGGATGTGCGGCAGGCCGGCGGTGCCGAGCACCAGGGCGAGGCCGAGGCTGAAGAAGTCCAGCCGGCTGGTGAACCCGGCGCCGTACTTGAGCCCGGGCTCCAGGTAGCGCTGTCCGGCGCCGCTGTGCTGCGCGGCCTGGCGCATCAGCTCGCCGAGGTCCCCGTGGAAGCGGACCACCAGGAGCACGGTGAGCAGCACCGAGCCGGCGGTCAGCAGGAAGGCCTTGATGATCTGGATCCAGGTGGTGGCCCGCATCCCGCCGATCGTCACGTAGACGATCATCAGGGCGCCGACCGCGATGATCGTCCAGGTCCTGGCCTGCGGGCTGTCGGTGCCGAGCAGCAGGGCCACCAGCGAACCAGCGCCGACCATCTGGGCGACCAGGTAGAGCAGCGTGACGACGACGCTGGCGCCGCCCGCAGCGGCGCGCACCTTGCGCCGGCGCAGCCGCAGCGCCAGCACGTCCGCGAGGGTGTACCGGCCCGCGTTGCGGACGAGTTCGGCGACCAGCATCAGCACCACCAGCCAGGCGACCAGGAAGCCGATGCTGTAGAGCACGCCGTCGTAGCCGTACAGGGCGATCAGCCCGGCGACGCCGAGGAAGGAGGCGGCGGAGAGGTAGTCGCCGGAGAGGGCGAAGCCGTTCTGCAGCGGGGTGAAGTCGCGGCCTCCGGCGTAGAAGTCCTCGGCGGCGTTGCCCTGGCGGCCGACCCAGAGGGTGATGCCCAGGGTGACCAGGACGACGACGGCGAACAGCACGATCGCGAGCGAGTGGTGGTCGCCGGCGGGGGCGACGGGGGGCGGGGTGGCGGTGGTCAGCACGGTCGTGACCGTGCTCGTCGCCGGGCCGGTCATCAGGGGGGTCATCACGCTCGTCATCGCAGTTGGTCCTGGGTGTCCCAGCGCAGGCCCAGGGCGGCGCGGTCGCGCTTGGTCCGGGCGTTGCGGGCGTAGAGCCAGGTGAGCAGGAAGGTGGAGGCGAACTGCAGCAGGCCGAGCAGCCAGGCCACGTTGAACGGGCCGGCGACGGGGGTGCGCATCAGGGCGGGCGCGGCGGCCTGGGCCGCGACGTACATCAGGTACCAGCCGAGGAAGACGCCGGTGACCGGGAAGACGAAGGTCCGGTAGCTGCGGCGGATCTCCTGGAAGGCCGCGCCGGCCTGGACGGACCGGTAGACCTCGGTGCTGTCGGCGGCCGCCGGAGCCGCGGGGGCTGTCGGGGCCGCGGGGGCGGCCGGGACGACGGCGGGCCCGGACGGGGCGGCCGGAACGGCGGCCGGCGCGACGACGACCGGCACGACGACGACCGGCACGGGCTCGGCCGCGACCGCTGCCGACCGGTCCGCACCGGCGGGCGCCGTATGGGCGGGGGCCGGACGGGTGGGCGCGGACTGCGGCGGTACCGCCGTTCGGCGGCGCGGCTCCGATGGCTCCGGCGGGGCCCCGGAGGAGGCCTCGGCGGGGGTGGCGGCCGGAGCGGCCCACCAGTCGAAACGCTGTCCCTGCCCGGGACTGCTCGTCTGCTGCTGTGGCACTGCTGCTCCTGAACGGCCGGACGTTCTGACCCGAACCATGATGGAGCCCGTTGGACGGCGCCTCGGACCATCGCAGATACGTTCACTCGATGAGGTGATCGATGATCCGACAGACGCCCATCCGACTACTGCTGCGTACCGGTGATTCCGTGTCGGAACGCGTAGGCGACCGCCTGGGCCCGGTCACGGACGGCGGTCTTGGCGAACAGGTTGTTGATGTGCGTCTTCACGGTGGCCTGGCTGACGAACAGCCGGTGGGCGATCTCCGCGTTGGAGAGCCCCTCCGCGATCAGCGCCAGCACCTCGGCCTCCCTGGCGGTCAGCCCGTCGGGCAGCTCCCCCGGCCGGGCGGCGGGCCGCTCGGCCGTCGGCGCGGACCGGCCAGGCTGCTCCGAAAGCCTTTCCAGCAACCGGAGTTGGACCTGCGGGGAGAGCCCGGCCGCGCCCGAACGGACATCCGCGATGGCCCGGGCGATCTGGTCGGCGCCGGCGTCCTTGGTGAGGTAGCCACGCGCCCCCGCCTGGAGCGCCGGGAACAGCGAGTCGTCGTCGGCGTAGGTGGTGAGCACCACGACCTCGACCTCCGGGTGCGCCGCCCGGATCCGCCGGGTCGCCTCGACGCCGTCGCAGCGGGGCATCCTCAGGTCCATCAGCACCACGTCCGGGTGATACCGCTCCACCAGGGCGACGGCTTCCTCCCCGTCCCCCGCCGCACCGACCACCTCGATGCCGGGCAGCAGCCCCAGCAGCATCACGATGCCCTCGCGCACCACCGTCTGGTCGTCCGCCACCAGCACCCTGGTGACCCCCGGATCCGTCATACCGGCACCCGCAGCAGCACGCGCCACCCTCCGTCCTCCGGGCCCGCCACCAGCGTGCCGCCGAGCAGTTCAGCGCGTTCGCGCATACCCAGCAGACCGTACCCGCTGCCGCTGGCCGCCAACTCCCCCGGCGTCGGACCGGCGTCGGACCCGCGCGGCGGGCGGGTGTTGCGCACCTCCAGCTCCACCGCCCCGTCCAGGTAGCGCAGTTCCACCGAGCAACGGGCGCCGGGCGCGTGCTTGCGGACATTGGTCAGCGCCTCCTGCGCGGTGCGCCGCACCGCGAGCGCGGCCTCGGCGGCGAGCGGCCGGGGCGTCCCGGTGACTTCGAGGGCGACCCGCTCCCGTCCGGTCAGCTCGACCAGGAAGTCCCCGACCGGGGTGAACTCGCCGCGCAGCGCGGACAGCGCCTGCCTGGTCTCGACCAGTCCGTCCTGCGCCATCCGCCGGGCGGCGACGACCCGGTCGCGGACCTGCTCGCGGTCGGTGCCGCGTTCCAGCATCAGCCGGGCCGCCTCCAGGTGGACGAGCTGCGCGGAGAGGCTGTGGGCGAGCACGTCGTGGATCTCCCGGGCGATCCTGGCCCGTTCGGCGAGCGCCGCGCTCTCCGCCTGCGCGGCCCGGGCGGCGCGTTCCTGGACGAGCAGCCGGCGCGCGGTGCCGCGCGCCTCGACGTCCAGCCGCAGCAGGTAGCCGAGCAGGCCTATGCCGCCGACGGTCGCTCCGACGCCCAGCCAGTCCGCCGGGCTGACCGCCGCGTACGAGCCCATCGCGGCCACCGCGACGGCGGCGGCGGGCACCGGCGGCATCCGGACCAGCGACATCACGGCCAGACCGCACCAGAGGACGGCGGCGAGCGTGGTGGCCTGCCCCGCGTGGGCCAGCCAGCCGGCCCCGAACACCCCGGCGGCGAACACGAACGAGGGCGCCGGGCGCTGCTCCCGGGTGGCGCTCAGGAAGGCGGCGGTGAGGCCGACGGCCGCGGCCAGCCCGGCCACCGCGGCCGCCAGCGCCCAACCGGTGAACCTGCCGTCGGAGAAGGTCCCCCAGCAGACGACGTTCAGCAGGACGAACCGCCCGAGCACGGTCAGCATCCGCCGGGGCCGGCTCTCCGCCTCGCGCTCCAGCCCCTCCCGGGACGGCCAGCGGGTCCAGTACCACCCGGCCACGGGTGCCTCCTCGGTGCTCACGGCGGTCGGTCAGTTCCGCACGGCGGTCGTCCGCACGGGTTCCAGCATCCGGGCCCTCCAGTTCACCACGAGGGAGCGGACCAGCAGCATCACCGCCATGCCGAGCATCAGCGCGCTGCCCGCCTGGTGGACGTGCAGGGCCGAGCCGATCCCGTACAGGCCGATCCGGATGACGATCATCCCGACCCAGGCGGCCAGGGTGGCCTTGGTGCCCTTGGCGAGGACGGTGCCGTCGGCGTCCCGCCAGAGCCGGACGGTCCAGCCCCAGACGGAGCCCATCACGAGCACCGTCAGCAGGCCGGCGGCCAGCAGGGCGGCCGAGACGCCGGTGTGCGCGTGGTCGATGAGCTGCGGGTCGCGCAGCGCGAGCACGCCCAGGATCAGCGGCAGCAACCAGAAGCGGCGCTCGGAGTCCAGGCGCTGGACGCGCATCTGGCGCTGGACCACCAGCACCACCACCGCGACGATCACGAGGATGTTGGTGAGGGAGTTCATGGGGGCTTCTCCGTCCCGACGGAAGGGCTTCTGCTGACCTCTCCGACGCTACGGACCGGGGCGTTCCCGCTGATCGGAGCCGGGGTGGACCTCGGGTGGAAGGCAAACGCGCGGGCCCTCCACCCGTGGGTGGAGGGCCCGGCCGGACGGGGCGCGTCAGGCGTCGATGCGCGATCGGTCCAGGGTGGCCGCGGAGTCCACGATGAACTCCTTGCGCGGGGCGACGTCGTTGCCCATCAGCAGGTCGAAGATCCGCTCGGCCTGCTCCAGGTCGCCCAGGTTGATCCGGCGCAGGGTGCGGTGGCGCGGGTCCATGGTGGTCTCGGCCAGCTGGTCGGCGTCCATCTCGCCCAGGCCCTTGTAGCGCTGGACGGGCTCCTTCCACCGCTGCCCCTTGCGCTGGAACTCCAGCAGGGTGGAGCGCAGTTCGGCGTCGGAGTAGGTGTAGTGGTACTTCTCCTGGCCGCGCTTGGGGCTGGTGAGCTCGATCCGGTGCAGCGGGGGCACGGCGGCGAAGACCCGGCCCTGCGCGACCATCGGCCGCATGTAGCGGTGGAAGAGGGTCAGCAGCAGGGTGCGGATGTGCGAGCCGTCGACGTCGGCGTCGGCCATGAAGATGACCCGGCCGTAGCGGGCCTGGTCGATGTCGAAGGTGCGGCCCGAACCGGCCCCTATCACCTGGATGATCGCGGCGCACTCGGTGTTCTTGAGCATGTCGCTCACCGAGGCCTTCTGCACGTTGAGGATCTTGCCGCGGATCGGCAGCAGCGCCTGGAACTCGGAGTTGCGGGCGAGCTTGGCGGTGCCGAGCGCCGAGTCGCCCTCGACGATGAACAGTTCGCTGCGGTCGACGTCGTCACTGCGGCAGTCGGCCAGCTTGGCGGGCAGCGAGCTGGTCTCCAGCGCGGTCTTGCGGCGCTGGGCCTCCTTGTGCTGGCGGGCCGCGACCCGGGTGCGGGCGGCCGCGACGATCTTCTCCATGACCGCCCGGGCCTGGAGCTTCTGGTCCTTCTTGGCCGAGGAGAGGAAGGCCTTGAGCTCCTTGGCGACGACGGCGGCGACGATCCGGTTGGCCGCCGAAGTGCCGAGCACCTCCTTGGTCTGGCCCTCGAACTGCGGCTCGGCGAGCCGGACGGTGACCACCGCGGTCAGGCCCTCGGTGGCGTCGTCCTTGGTGATGTCGTCCTCGGCGACGCGCAGCAGCTTGCCCGCGCGCAGCGCCTCGTTGACCGTCTTGGCCAGCGAGCGCTCGAAACCGGTGACGTGGGTGCCGCCCTTGGGGGTGGCGATGATGTTGACGAAGGAGCGCAGGGTGGTGTCGTAGCCGGTGCCCCAGCGCAGCGCGATGTCCACGCCGAGGTGGCGGGTGACCTCGGTGGGGGTCATGTGGCCGAGCTCGTCCAGGACCGGCACGGTCTCCTTGAAGGTGCCCTCGCCGTGCAGCCGCACCACGTCGCAGACCGGCTTGTCGGGGGCCAGGAACTCGCAGAACTCGGCGATGCCGCCGTCGTAGCGGAAGACCGACTCCTCGATCTTCTCGCTCTCGGTGAGCCGCTCGTCACGCACCACGATGGTCAGGCCGGGGACGAGGAAGGCGGTCTGCCGGGCGCGGCTGTGCAGCGTCTCCAGGGAGAGCTTGGCGTCCCTGAGGAAGATCTGCCGGTCGGCCCAGTAGCGGATCCTGGTGCCGGTGCGGGCCTTCGGCACCTTGCGGGCCCTGGTCAGGCCGTTGGCGGGCTCGAAGGGCGCGTCCGGGCTGGTCTCGGTGAAGATGCCGGGGGTGCCGCGGCGGAAGCTGATCGCATGGGTGTGGCCACTGCGGTCGACCTCGACGTCCAGCCGGGCGGAGAGGGCGTTGACGACCGAGGCGCCGACGCCGTGCAGACCGCCGGAGGCCGCGTAGGAGCCGCCACCGAACTTGCCGCCGGCGTGCAGCTTGGTCATCACGACCTCGACGCCGGACAGCCCGGTCTTGGGCTCGACGTCGACCGGGATGCCGCGCCCGTTGTCCCGCACCTCGACCGAGGAGTCCGGGTGCAGCACGACGTCGATGCGGTCGCAGTGGCCGCCCAGCGCCTCGTCGACGGAGTTGTCGATGATCTCCCAGAGGCAGTGCATCAGGCCGCGGCTGTCGGTCGAGCCGATGTACATGCCGGGGCGCTTGCGGACCGCCTCCAGGCCCTCCAGGACGAGCAGGTGCCGCGCGGTGTAGTTGGAACCGTCGTCGCCGGCCAGCAGCGCGGACGGCCCGGTCGTTTCGGCACTCACGCGGCACTCTCCTCGGTGAAGTTCTGTCTCATCGGTCACATCCGGACGGATCCGGACCAAACGCCAGTGCAGCACGCCGCACCGACATCCGTCGCTCTGCGTGCCCGCACCCCTGCGCCGGGTACGCAGCACGCGGACCCGGCCCCGCGCAGCTTGTACGCGCTGCGCGAACAAGCACCGCGCCCGGGTGTGGGCCCGGGGGGCGCCATCTCCTCCCGGTAGCACCGGTCCTGGCGGATCGTGGGGCCCGGCGCAGGCTCCGGAACTGCCGTTATGCAGGCTACCGGGGCCCGGGACGGGGCTTATGCTCCAACCCGGCAGAGGATTATGCTACGCGGACCTCGGACCCGATCCCGATCGGACGTTCGAGCCATGAGCGGATCCCGGGATTTCGGCAGGCATGAACCACCGGCGCCCGGGGCACGTCCTCATCAACACAGCAGAATCCTCAGAGAAGAAAAGCCACGAGCGGGAACGTTTTCGGCCTGGTTGGATGTTGACCCTGGTACGACAGCTCGTCGAGCTAGAGAAGAGGCGACGTGACTACTGTTCTGACACCTGCGAGCCCGCTCACCGCGGCTGACCGCTGCGACCGCTGCGGCGCCCAGGCATACCTGCGCGTCGTACTCGCGAGCGGCGGAGAGCTGCTCTTCTGTGCCCACCACGGCCGGAAGTTCGAGCCCGAGCTCAAGAAGATCGCCGTGGAGATACAGGACGAGAGCGGCCGTCTCACCACCAGCACCACCGCGACGGCCGACGAAGACGAGCGCTGATCCCGGGCGCCGCCACCAGCAGCCGGCATCGAGCTGTGTCCGATCGCGCACCGCGCGCGACCGGTGAGCCGGACGACCACCCCTCCGGGGGCCGGTCGCCCGGCTCTGCTGTTCTCCGGACGGTTCTCCCCTGTTCGTCCGGGCCGCGCCCAGGGCCGGTCCCGGCGACCCGACGCGGCGTCAGAACGTGACCGCCCCGTCACCGGCCGCCACATGTGTGGCGGCCCGCACCGGGCCGCGCCGGCTCCCGGCCGCTCACAGCACCGAGCGCACCGCGTCCGCGACCGAGGAGACCCGCGTGTAGACGCCCGGGTGGGCCGCCTCGGCACAGCCCGTCCCCCAGGAGACCAGGCCGACCAGCCGCCCCTCGACGATCAGCGGGCCCCCGCTGTCGCCCTGGCAGGCGTCCTTGCCGCCCTTCTCCTCGCCCGCGCAGACCATGCCCCGGGCGTCGAACTTGCCGTCCTGCCCGCCCGGGTAGGCCTGCGCACAGGTCTGGTCCGAGACGACCGGCACGTCCACGCTGCGCAGCAGCGGTGAGTAGTCGCCCCGCCCCGTGGTGTCACCCCAGCCGTACACCTGCGCCCTCGTCCCCTCCGCGTACGGCGCGGTCTCGCCCTGGCCGACCAGTTCGACCACCGGCCGGGAGTCCTGGGACTCGGACAGGGTGAGCACCGCCACGTCGTTCATGTTGGCGGCGAACGAGTAGTCGGGGTGGACCCAGACCGACTGCACCGACACCTCGCGGCCGGACATGCCGCGCATGTCGTCCCGGCCGACGATCACCTTGAGGCCCGGCCGGTCCACCCGGCCCTTGGACTCGTCGTAGAAGCAGTGCGCGGCCGTCACCACCTTGGTCGGGCCGACCAGGGCCCCCCCGCAGAACTGGCCGGAACGGCCGCTGCCGAACTGCTGGCGGCTGGCCAGTGCCACGATCCACGGGTGGTCGGCGGTGCTCGCGGTACCGCCGCCCACCACCCGGCGCTGCGCCTCGGCCGGCGCGGCCGTGCCGAGCGCGACCAGCGGGACGGGCGCGGCGGCGATCAGCGCCAGCACGGCGGCCCGGCGACGGCGGCCCACCCGGGCGGCGGCCGGGTCGGCCCGGGGCGGGACGGGGGTCGGCAGATCAGTGCGGTCCGGCTCGGTCGGCACCGTGACTCCAGAAGGCTCGGCAGCAGGCAACCGGCACAGCGTAGGTGACCGGCTACACCGTGCGACCGCTTCCCGACACGCCGCCACCCGTACGGGCGACAACCACCACCCGTACGCTGACGCGGCCTGGCCCGGACAAGCCGGAAGGCCCGGAGCCGTGGGGCTCCGGGCCTTCGTCGACGACTGCTGTCGATCAGTCCAGGTAGTCGCGCAGCACCTGGGAACGCGACGGGTGGCGCAGCTTCGACATGGTCTTCGACTCGATCTGGCGGATGCGCTCACGGGTGACCCCGTACACCTTGCCGATCTCGTCGAGCGTCTTCGGCTGGCCGTCGGTCAGGCCGAAGCGCATCGAGACCACGCCGGCCTCGCGCTCGGAGAGGGTGTCCAGCACCGAGTGCAGCTGCTCCTGGAGCAGGGTGAAGGAGACCGCGTCGGCCGGGACGACCGCCTCGGAGTCCTCGATCAGGTCACCGAACTCGCTGTCGCCGTCCTCGCCCAGCGGGGTGTGCAGCGAGATCGGCTCACGACCGTACTTCTGGACCTCGATGACCTTCTCGGGGGTCATGTCGAGTTCCTTGGCCAGCTCCTCCGGGGTGGGCTCGCGGCCCAGGTCCTGGAGCATCTGGCGCTGGACGCGGGCCAGCTTGTTGATGACCTCGACCATGTGCACCGGGATACGGATGGTGCGGGCCTGGTCGGCCATGGCGCGGGTGATCGCCTGGCGGATCCACCAGGTGGCGTAGGTCGAGAACTTGTAGCCCTTGGTGTAGTCGAACTTCTCGACCGCACGGATCAGACCCAGGTTGCCCTCCTGGATCAGGTCCAGGAAGAGCATGCCGCGGCCGGTGTAGCGCTTGGCCAGCGAGACCACCAGGCGGAGGTTGGCCTCCAGCAGGTGGTTCTTGGCCCGGCGGCCGTCCTCGGCGATGATCTCCAGCTCGCGCTTGAGCTTGGGTGCGAGCTTGTCGGCGGCCGAGAGCTTGTCCTCGGCGAACAGGCCGGCCTCGATGCGCTTGGCGAGCTCGACCTCCTGCTCGGCGTTGAGCAGCGGGACCTTGCCGATCTGCTTCAGGTAGTCCTTGACCGGGTCGGCGGTGGCACCGGCGACGGCGACCTGCTGGGCCGGCGCGTCGTCCTCGTCGTCGTCGGAGAGGACGAAGCCCTCCGACTCCTCCTCCGGGCCCTCGGCCTCGGTCTTCTCGGCGCCCGGCGTGGTCTCCTCGAGGATCTCCTCCTCGCCGAGCAGCTCCTCGTCGCCCTTGCCGCCCTTGGTGGCGGCGGTCTTCTTGGCAGCGGTCTTCTTGGCCGGCGCGGCGGTCTTCTTGGCCGCGGCCTTCTTGGCCGGGGCGGCCTTCTTCGCCGCGACAGCCTTCGCCTCGGTGGCGACGGTGGTCGCCCCCCCGGCGGTGATGTCGGCGGAGACGGTGGGGGCCGAGGCCGCGGCGGCGGCGACGGCCGGGGCCGCGACGGGAGCGCCGGGGGCGATCCGCACGGGCGGCTTGGTCGGGGCCGACGGGGTCCGGGTGGTGACAGCCTTGGTGGCGGTGCGCTTGGTGGGGCTCTTGGCAGCAACGCTCTTGCGCTTGGCGCCGGCCGGTTCGGCCGCGCTGACCATGAGGTCCACCCCCTCCTCAATCAACACCTGGTTGAGGCTGCGCATGACGTTCTTCCACTTGGTGACCGGGATCTGGTCCGCCTCGAACGCCTGGCGCACGTCGTCACCGGCGATCTGCCCCTGGGCCTTGCCCCGCTCGATGAGCGCCAGCAGAGCCGCGGACTCGGCGATCTCGGGGGGAAGCGAACGGGATGTGCTGGCCGACACGAACAACCTCTCGGACGATGAGTGGACTCGAACCCGTACCGGCCGCCCGAGCGGGCGGGGAAGGAGATCGCGCGTCGGACGCGCGGTGTCGATTCCGACCGACTCGGGCTTGAGGACTGGGTTTGCAGGACGGCAGCAGCGCCGCGGACCAACACAGCATTCTGACATGTTGGATTATTCCGGAGCTGCTCCCGCTCAGGAGACATCGCTGCTACTCGTCAAGTGTTACGCATGGCCTTCGTGTCGCGGGTCACACCACTTGGCGGCCGCGGCCACGGGGCCGGGTTCCATCATCGCGCACTCGCGCCGAAACCTTTCGCCATGGTCCGGACGGATCGCGGAGCGGGGGCGGTCGGCGCCTCCGACGGACCGTCCGCATGCGGAGGCCCTCCGGCTGCGCCTCGAGGTGCGGCCGGAGGGCCCTGGCGGAGCGGACCGCCGGATCCGGCGCCTCCGCTCGTCGGAACAGCCCGCTCAGTGCTCCCGGGGCGCGGGGACGGACGGCTCGACCTCGGGGTGGACGGTGAGCAGCGCCCGCATCGCGACCTCGCCCGCGGCGCCGTCGCCGGCCCCCAGCGCGTCCACCAGCCGGGCGTGCAGGCTGACCGAGGCCTCCGAGGGCCGCTCGCAGGAGATCGCCGGACCGCCCGAGACCTGCAGCGCGCAGGCGACGATCCCGGAGAGGTGCTCCAGCATCCGGTTGCCGGCCATCTGCAGGACCAGGCCGTGCAGCTCGGCGTCGGCCCGGGTGTAGGTGGACAGGTCGGCCTGGGCGGCGGCGTGGCCCATGATCTCGACCAGCTCGACCAGCCGCTGCTGGACGTCCTCCCGGCCGTGGCCGGCGGCCAGCCGGGCGGCCAGCGGGTCGATCGCCCAGCGGAGCTCGAACAGCTCCCGGCGCTGCTCGTCCCGCTGCGGGCCGAAGGCGCGCCACTCGATGATGTCCGGGTCCAGCAGGTTCCAGTCGCCGACCGGACGGACCCGGGTGCCGACGTTCGGCCGGGCGCTGACCAGGCCCTTGGCCTCCAGCACTCGCAGCGACTCGCGGACGACGGTCCGGGAGACCTCGAACCGCTGGCCGATCTCCTCGGGCACGAGCGGGCGGTCGGCGCCGAGGTCGCCGGAGACGATCATCTGGCCGAGCTGCTGGACCAGCTGGCCGTGCAGACCGCGGCCTCGGCTGCTGGTCGTCTTGCGGCCGACCCGGGAGATGTCCGACTCGGCGCCCTCCCAGCGGGGCACCGGCGGGGTCGGCCGGTCGGCGTACGAGAAGCGGTCCAGGCCGCCGGGACCGTGGATCGGCCCTTCGGCGGAACGGGCGGGGGTCATGGTGGGGTGCGCAAGGGTACTCACGCCTCCTTTGTCGGCGATCCGCGGGCGTGGCTTGAGAATTCTCGTGAAAAGCACACGAAAGGGTGATCGCCCGTGACTGGATAATTGACTTCTTATCAGGAAGAACCGCTCATTACGGTCACTGCTGGTCGATCTTGGTTCATCGTGGCGGCCGACGCCCCGGAACGGGCCCTACAGGGCTCGACGGCGGGCCTGGACGAGCAGGGCGGCGAGCAGCAGGACGACCCCGGGGGCCGCGACCGCCGCGAGCAGCGCCGGGTCCGTCAGCGCCGCGCTCCCGGCCACCGCCCCGCGCGCCCCGCCGTACACCCAGCCGTAGGCCCACTCGACGCCGGACTGGAAGGGCAGCAGCTCCGACGCGCGGGCCGGCCACGGCCGCCCGGTCCGGCGCAGCAGCAGGGCGACGCCGGACTCCAGCAGCGGCGGCAGCGCGCACAGCAGCAGCACCCCGGCGGCGGCACTGCGGGTCAGCGACGCGGTCAGCACACCGGTCCAGCCGGCCACGACGGCCACCAGGACGAACGCCAGCAGCGCGGCCGGCACCCCGTGCCCGGCCGCCGGCGCCAGCGGGGCGAAGGCGCCCGGCAGGTCCGACAGCCCGGACAGCCCGGCGCGGCCCAGCGCCTCGGACGCGACCGGCGACAGCGCGGCGGGATCCGCCCACGCCGCCACCGTCGTCCCGTCCGGCAGCGCGAGGTGCACGGCCACCGCGTCGAGCAGCAGGGTGGCCAGCGCCAGGAACGCCGCCACCGGGCCCACCACCGCCAGCTTGGCCAGCAGCAGCCGCACCCGGCGCGGGTACGACACCAGCGAGGCCGGCAGCCCCGGGTGGCGCACCTCGTGCCCGTACGAGAGCGCGCCCAGCACGCCCGCGCCGAGGGCCGCGAACGGCAGCGGGACCAGCGGGACGGCGGCGGTCAGCAGCCGCACCCCCGCGGAGCCGGCCAGCGGGCCGTCCGGGGCCTGGCTCGCCAGGACGGCGGCCACGGCGGCGTCGCCGAGCAGCACGGCGGCGAGCAGCAGCCAGGTGGAACGCAGGCTGCGCAGACGGCGCAGCTCGTAGGCCAGGACACGCACGGTTCACTCGCTCCGGTGGTCGTCGGTGGTGGCGGTGGTGGCGGGGGCCGCGGGGGCCGAGGCGGCGGTCGCGCCCGAGCCGAGGCGGCGGAGGCGGACGGTGTCGTCGGTCAGCAGGTCGGCGTTCCCACGGCGGACCGGCGCCCTGACCCCGGCCGGCGGCGCGGCCGCCTCGGCCGGAGCCGGGTCGTCGCGGAACAGCCGGTCGACGGCGACGGTGGGAGCCGGCTCGACGGGCTGGACCGGGCGGGCGGCGCGGGAGGAGCGGGAGGACGCGGGCCTGGGTGCCACGGGCCGGGGTGCCGCAGGTCGCGGGGCCTCCGGCCGGGGGGTCTCCGGCCGAAGGGTCTCCGGTCGGGGGGCCGCAGGCCGGGGAGCGGGCGCACCGGAGCCGGGGGCACCGAGCGCCGGGAGGACGGCGGGGAGGGTGGCGGCGACCACGGCGACGGGCAGGGCACGGGTCGGCAGTGATGCGTCGTGCTGGGGGCGCGGCGCCCGGCGCTGCGGGGTGGTGTCGGCTTCGGGAGCGGAGGCGGGGGTGGCGGCGGGGGCAGCGAGGGTGGGGGCCGGGGCGAGGGTGGGGGCCGGGGCGAGGGTGGGGGCCGGGGCTGGGGGCTCCGCCGGGACGACCGGCTCGGTGACGGGCCGGGGAACGGCTGCCCCGGCCGGGGCAGCGGGAGCCGGGGCCGCAGGGGAGGGCTCGGCGGTGGAAGGCCGAACGGGCTCACGGATCGGGCCGGGGCCCGGCACCGGACTCGCTCCGAGGTCAGGTCCGGTGCCCGGTTCCGAGCCCGGTGCGGTCTCCGACGCGCTGCCCGGGCCGGCATCAGCCCCGGCATCCGGGCCGACGTCCGGGCCGACGTCCGCGGCCCGGCGGACCCGGACGCGGCCGGAGCGGCCCGAGGCGGCCGGCAGGACCGCCCGGGGCGCCGGCTGCTCGACCACCCGGTCGGCCAGCTCGTGCAGCAGGATCCCGTGGCGGTAGGCGAGTTCGCCGATCTCGGTGCGGTCGATGCCGGCCACCGCGAGGCCGACGCTACCGTCCCGACGGACCTCGGCGCCCTGACTCACCAGCAGGTCCGCCAGTCGCGCCATCTGCGGCCCCCGGACGGCCACTTCGGGGCTGAGCCTGGTCCGGCGGAACTCCGTCACCGGCTGGTCCGCCACCAGGCGGCCGCGGTCCAGGGTGACGACCCGGTCGGCGAGCTGCGAGGCCTCCTGCGGGGTGCGGGTGGTCACCAGGACCGTTCCGCCCGCGACACCGAACGAGCGCAGGAAGGAGTGGAACCACTCGACGTTGCGCGGCGACAGGCCCTCGGCCGGCGCGTCCAGCAGCAGCGTGCCGGGGTCACCGAGCAGGGCGGCGGCCAGGGCCAGGCGGCGGTGCATGCCGGGCGAGAAGGTGCGCATCCGCTGCCCGGCGACAGCGGCCAGCCGGGTCTGCTCCAACAGTTCGTCGGCCCGCCGCGCCGGGACGCCGACCGCCGCGGCGAGCATCCGCAGATGGCTGTCCGCCCGGCGCCCCGGGTGCCCGGCCACCCCCTCGCCCGGGCCGGGCAGCAGCACGCCGACCTCGCGCTCGGGACGGCGCAGACGACGGTAGGGGCGGCCGTCGAAGAGCGTGACGCCCTGGCCGCGTTCGAGTCCGAGCATCAGCCGCAACGCGGTGGACTTGCCCGCGCCCTCGGCCCCGAGCAGCGCCGTCACCATCCCGGGCCGGGCGTCGAAGGTCAGATCCAGCACCGCAGGCGGAGCGCCCTTGCGGTAGACCTTGGTCAGTCCGGTGATCTGGATCATCGCTGGCTGCTCCCATGCCGTCGGCCGACCTGCTCGACGCGGAGCGCCCCCTGATGGGCCGGCGTACACCCGCACGGCTCCGCGCCAGCACATTAGGGGGCGGCGGCGGCTATTCCGGGCATTACGGGAACGGCACGGGCCCACCGACTGCCCACCTCACCCGATCAGGGGAAAATCCGATCCTGCGATTCACGGGCAGGACCGGTCGAGGGACGTCGCGGCCGGCACGGCCGGCGCGGCGGATCGGCTGGCACGGCGGAGCGGCGTCGCGGCCCGGGGCGAAGGCACGGCGACGCGGGCCGGGGCACGGCGGAGCGGCGACGCGGGCCGGGGACGCTGCCGCGCCCGGCCGCCGCTCCTACCGGGACGGCCAGGGCAGGGGCGGGAGCTTCTCGTCACCACACAGCGCCCGGAACCCGTCGACGGCCGCCCGGCCCTCGACGGCGGCCTGACCCAGCTGCTCGTACTCGGCGGCCAGCCTCTCCTGCACGGCGGCGACCGTCTCGGGCGCGGCCCGCTCGGCCCGCACCCGGCCAGTTCCCGCTCGGTGGCTGCGGTGGTCGCTTCGAGGGCCCTGTAGTCGGCCGCCAGCCCGTCGATGAGCGATCGCCGGTCGGCGCAGTCCGTGAGGGCCATCGCGGGCTCCTGGGGTCCGGGGGCCTTCGGCCCGGCGGCCGAAGCGTCCACCGACACTGTGCGCCGGTGGCCCCGCCCCCGCAGCCGGACCAGGCCGTTCGGCTGCCCGGCCGCCGACCTCCGGGGGCGGGGCCGGAGCACGGCGGCGCGGACAGGGCGGCACGGGCACGGCCGCGCAGTGCGCGGTCGAGCGGGCGCGGCCGGGCGCGGCTCGGCGGCCGGGCCCGGGGCTCAGGCCTCCGGGCGGAGCATGGGCGGGTTGAGGACGGTCGCGCCACCGGCGGTGAAGAGCTGCGCCGGACGGCCGCCCTGACGGGTCGTCGTGCCACCGGAGGGCAGCAGGAAGCCCGGCGTTCCGGTGACCTTGCGGTGGAAGTTCCGCGGGTCCAGCACCACGCCCCAGACCGCCTCGTAGACCCGGCGCAGCTCTCCGACGGTGAACTCGGTCGGGCAGAAGGCGGTCGCGAGGGAGGAGTACTCGATCTTGGAGCGGGCGCGTTCCACACCGTCGGCGAGGATCAGCCCGTGGTCGAAGGCCAGCGGGACGCCGTCGGCCGGGTTCTCCCCGAGGAGTTCGCCGACCGGGGCCCAGCGGGCGCTGCTGGCGTCGCCGCCGGCCCGGGGCGTCGGCAGGTCCGGGGCGAGCACCAGGTAGGCGACGCTCACCACGCGCATCCGGGGGTCGCGCTGCGGGTGGCCGTAGGTGGCGAGCTGCTCCAGGTGGGCGCCGGCCGCACCGGGGCCGATCGCTTCGTGGCCCGGGGCGGAGTGCGCGCGCAGACCGGTCTCCTCGGCCAGCTCCCGGGAGGCGGCCTCGGCCAGACCCTCGTCCGGGCGGACGAAGCCGCCCGGCAGCGCCCAGTACCCCTGGAAGGGCGGCTCGCCCCGTCTGACCAGCAGGGCGCAGAGCGAGTGGTCGCGCACCGTCAGCACCACGAGGTCAACCGTGACAGCGAACGGGGGAAAGGCCGACGGATCGTAACGCGACATGGCGACGATCATAGTCGTCTCTCTGACGATAAGCACAGGCCTTGCGCACGGGCGGACCTGCGGCCGGTGCCCCGCCCGCCCGGCACGGTTCGCGCACGGGCGGACGGCGGGCCACCGGGGCGATCCCACCGATGCGGTGTCACCGGCGCCGGGTCCTCAACGGGCGAGTTGCAGGTCCGCGGAGGCCTCCTCCACCATCGCGACGCCGATCCGGCTCACCCGGACCGAGAAGGGCTCGCCCGCCACCCGCAGGCCGGTCAGTTCCAGTTCGCCGAGCGGCGCGGTGCTGGCCGGGCGGACCAGGACCCGGCCGCCCGGTACGTCGGGCCGGACCCCGGCGAGGGCGAACACCGCGTGCGCGGCACCGGCGGCGGAGACCGCCGCCGGGCGGCAGGCGGCCGGGTGCGGCACGGGCGGGCAGCCGGAGGTGCGCTGCTCCCCCGCGTACATCTCCGGCAGCCGTCCCTCGAAGTGGGCGGCCGCGGCAAGCAGGCCCTCCAGCAGGGTGCCGGCCTCGTTCTCGTGACCGGCCTCGGCCAGTCCGGCGATCGCCAAGGCGGTCTCGTGGACCCGCACCGCGCCGCCGCGGTGGCCCAGCGGGTTGAAGCGCGGGGACTTGGCGCTGAGGGTGCGCAGGCCCCAGCCGCTGTCCAGTTCCGGCGCGACCAGGCGCTGGGCGAGCAGCCGGGTCTGCTCGCGGTCCAGCAGGCTCTCGTGCCGGCCGCCGTCGGCGGCGAGCCCGGTGTCCAGCAGGTGCACCAGCGAGGAGGCGACGGCGGGCAGCGCCTGGCCGCCCGGGGCCAGCCCGGCGGCCGGGCGGCCGCCGGAGAGGTCGTCGATCCAGAACCGTTCGCGGAAGCGCCCGCGCAGTTCGGCGGCCCAGCTGCGCCAGTCCGCGGCCCCTGGGCGGCCGAAGGCCTCCAGCAGCTCGGCACCGTGCAGGGCCGCGCGGTGGGCCTGCGCCTGGACCTCGGCACGGGCGGCGACCGGATGGGCCGAGCGCTCCTCGACGGGGCGGCTCAGGTCGGTGACGAAGCCGTCGACCAGGCCCTCGTGCAGGGCGGCCAGGGCCCGCTCGGCGGCCGGGAGCAGTTCGGCGACCTCCGCCCGGGGCAGGCCCCAGCGCCAGGACTCGGCCAGCACGGTGACGAACAGCAGGGTGGCCTCGGTGGCGGTGCAGGTGGGCGGCAGCTCCGGGCCGCCGTGCCGCAGGGCCCCCGGCAGCAGTCCCCCGGTGCGGCCCGGGGCCGGGGCGAGCTGCTGACGGCGGGCCAGTGCCCGGAGGGTGCCGGCGGCCAGCCGGGTGCCGAGCGGCAGGGTCAGCCGCGCGGCCCAGAGCGCGTCGGCCGGGGCGAGGCCGAAGCGCCAGGGCGCGCCGGAGGCCGGGTAGAGGTCGGTCGGGCGGTCCGGGTCGGCGAACAGCAGCCCGCCGAGGGCGTCCAGGGAGCGGGAGACCAGCGGGGCGGCACGCGAGTCGTCGCTGCGCACCTCCGGCTCGGACCAGGGCAGCGGGACGCCGGTGCCGCGTCCGCCGGGCGGGCGCGGGCCGGCGGCGGCGCTCTCCAGCTCGGTGCGCAGTTCGACCGACCAGCGCGCTCCGGGCTGGACCTCCAGGTCCCAGCGGAGCACCCCGGCGCCGGCCAGGACGGCGTGCGGGGAGGGCTTGGCGCTGACCACCGCGCTGTGCAGGGGGCCCGTCCAGCGCAGCCCGGCGGACTGCACCTGGCCCGGCAGGTCGGCCGGACGGTGCCCGGCGGCGATCTCGGCGACGGGGCCGAGGTCCGTGCCGACGGCGATCTCCAGCGGCAGCCGGGCGGGCCGGGCGCCGGTGTTGCGCACGACGATGGTCTCCACGCCGTCCGCGTGGCGCAGCCGCTCGACGGTGAGCGCCGGGTCCGGGTCGAGGTCTCCGGGGAGGCGGACGGCGCCGAGGAAGCGGGCCTGGGCGGTGCTGGTCAGGGCGCCCTGGAGCGGCAGCGGCTCCATGCCGCCCAGCCGCAGCTCCATCCGGGCGAGGGCCCGGACGCCGTTGCGGTAGAAGCCGTGCAGGCCGTGGCCGCGCAGCTGGCCGTCGGGGCCGGAGGCGGCCATCGCCGGGGCGTTGACGCAGATCACCGCGTGGTGGACGGCGGGGGGCTGCGGGCGTGGCGGGGCCGCGGGCCGGCCGGGGCCGGCGGGTGCGCCCGCGGGCGTGGCCGGCGGGACCGGGTCGGGACGCCCGACCGGTCTCGGCGCGCCGACCACGCTCTCGGCCGGCATGGCCTGTGGTGGCCTCATGGCGGTCACCGGACTCTCCTCCCCTGGGCGGTCCGGTGGCCGGGTCTGACCGGTGGGCCGCGAGCATGCTCGATCGTGTGCTGATGGTGCCAGGCCGGCGGGGTTGCCCGTCGGCGGGTGTGCCGTGTCTGGCCGTACCCGGTGGCGGGTCGTGCCATGCGGTACCCGGCACCCGGCCGGTACCGGCGCGCCGTGCCTCGGCCTCCGGCCCGGCACCGCGCCCGGCCCACCGTCAGGTCCGGTGCCCCGGCATGCCGGTGACGTCCTTCCCGCGCGGGCCCTGCCGGCCGGGCCGACCGGGCCCCGGTGGCGGCCGGGCTCCGGCGCCGTACGTGTCCGACGGCCGCTGCCCGGGGCGGGCGGGTCCCGCGCCGCCGGACGGACGGTCCGCCCGGGGCGGGCGCCGATCGGGCTCCGTCCGGGCGCAGGGCCCCCGGGGTGAACGCCGCGCACCGCCGCCAGGTCACGCCCCGGTGCGGCCGCCACCGGGTGGGCGCTGCTTCGCGGGGTGGTCCCGAGGGGTCCGCCGGAGGTTCTCCGGGGCCTCGCCTCGGGCCCGTCGCCGCCTGCGGCCCGGGTCCGGCCCCGGGCTCACCGGGCTGTCACCGGTGCGGCTCGGGCCCGGTGCCGGCCGGCTCCGCCGCCCGATCCGGTGGACGGGGACAATCGAACCGGCGCTCGACCGCCGCCAGGATACGGTGCGGGGGTCGCGGCCCCCGCACCCGGTGACCCCGTGAACCGCGACGCCATCGCTGTGACCAGCAGACACCGAGGAGTTGCATGTCCACCGTCAGCCGGCTGCCCGGGATTGTCACGACCGACCACGTCTTCCAGGTGCCCCTCGACCACGCGGCTTCGCAGGGCGAGCAGATCGAGGTGTACGCCCGCGAGGTGGTGGCCGTCGGCCGCGAGCGGGACGACCTGCCCTGGCTGCTCTTCCTCCAGGGCGGGCCCGGCGGCAAGGCCGCCCGCCCGCTCGGCCGGGACTCCTGGCTGGAGCGCGCCCTGGACGACTACCGGGTGCTCCTGCTCGACCAGCGCGGCACCGGGCGCTCCACTCCGGCGACCCGGCAGACCCTCGCCCGGCGCGGCGGCCCGCAGCAGCAGGCCGACTACCTGGCCCACTTCCGCGCGGACTCGATCGTCCGGGACGCCGAACTGATCCGCACCCGGCTGCTCGGTGCCGACCACCGCTGGAGCGTGCTCGGACAGAGCTTCGGCGGCTTCTGCACCCTCACCTACCTCTCCATCGCTCCCGAGGGCCTGACCGAGGCCTTCGTCACCGGCGGCCTGGCGGGCCTGGGCAGCTCGGCCGACGACGTCTACCGCGCCGCCTACCCGCGCGTGGTCCGCAAGAACGAGGACCACTACGCCCGGTTCCCGCAGGACGTGGAGGCGGTGCGGCGGATCGCCTCCCACCTCGCGGACGCCCCCGCGGCCCTGCCGGACGGCGGGCTGCTCACCGTCGAGGCGTTCCAGGCCCTCGGGCTGCTGCTCGGCGGCGGCAGCGGCTCCGGCGTCCTGCACTACCTCCTGGAGGAGGCCTGGGTCGAGGGGACGGCCGGGCCCGAGCTCTCCGACACCTTCCTGGCCGGTGCCCAGGCCCAGCTCTCCTTCGCGGGCGGACCGCTGTACGCGGTGCTGCACGAGTCGATCTACGGCCAGCGGTCGGTGGACCAGGGCGGCACCGCCTGGTCCGCCGAGCGGCTGCGCAAGGAGTTCCCGCAGTTCGACGCCCGGGCCGCGCTGGAGTCGGACGCGCCGGTGCTGTTCACCGGGGAGATGATCTACCCCTGGATGTTCGACACCGACCCGGCGCTGCGCCCGCTGAAGGAGACCGCGGACCTGCTCGCCGCCCGCACCGACTGGCCCGACCTGTACGACCGGGCGCGGCTCGCCGCGAACAGCGTGCCGGTCGTGGCGGCCGTCTACCACGACGACATGTACGTGGACACCGCCGACTCGCTGGAGACCGCCCGCGCGGTGCGCGGGCTGCGGACCTGGGTCACCAACGAGTGGGAGCACGACGGCCTGCGGGCGAGCGGCGGCAAGGTGCTGGACCGTCTGATCAAGATGGCGCACGGCGAGGTGTAGCGGCCGACGGGCCGGTGCGGCGGCGAACAGGTCAGCGGGCACGGCTGCCTCCCTTCGCCGCCCGCCGGACGCCACGGCATCGGTGCAGGCCGGTCCCGGCGCGGGCGGCGGCGGGCACGCACACCGCCGCCCGCCCCAGCCGCAGGCTCCGGGCGGGCCGCTCCCCGGTGACCCCCGCGCTCCCGGGCGCCGCGGCCCGCCCGCGAAGCGGCAGCAGGGCGGCCGACCCGCGAGTGCTCCCGTCCGGCGCCGGGCCCCCGGAGCCGCCCGGGGCGGGCTCGGCCGGGGCCGGAGCAGACACCGCGGAACCCTTGCGACGGCCGCCCCGGCGGCGCCTGCGGCCTCCCGCGGCCCGGTCGGACCGCTGCCCCGCGACCTCGTCCGCCGGGGCGGCGGGTGCCTGCGCCGCCGGGGCTGCCGGGGCGGCGGGCGGTCGCGGGTCGCCGCCCGCTTCGCCATCCGGGTCCGGGTCCGGCGTGCGCTGCTCGCGCCGCCGCCGCTGGGCCTCCACGGCGGCCATCAGCGCGTCGGGCGTCATGCCGTCGTTGAGCGACTCGTAGAGCAGCTCCGCCAGCAGGTAGCCCGGGGTGAGCCGCAGGACGTGACCGAGCACGACGCGGGCCGTCGCGGTGTCCCCGGCGACCCAGGAGGACCAGGCGAGCAGGGTGAGCGGCGCCACCGCGCAGCCCTCGTACGGGGGGACGGCACGGCGGGCGAGGAAGCGCCAGAGCCGCTCGGCGGGAGCCAGCTCGTCGGGCCGGACGTACTCGACGCCGCGGTCCCGGACCGTCCGGTCCCGCAGGACGAACAGCAGCCGGGCCGTCCGGTCCGCGTCGAGCTCCCGCGCCCCGGCCGCGAACTCGGCGACGGCCTGGTCGAGCAGCCCGATGCCCTGGGCCTGCGAGAGGGCGTCCGCGCCCGGCTCGGCCCGGGCGAGCGCCTCGCACTGCGCGGCGGCCTCCGGCGGGCCGACCGGGACCAGCCCGCCGATGATCGCCTTCCGGCTGCCGCGCGGCACCAGGCCGGCGACCGTCGCGGCGGCGGCCGCCGGGCCCGGACCGGGGCCGCGCCGCACCGGATTGCCCGCCGGATCGCAGCACCCGGTGCCCCGGCAGAGGAAGGACCACCAGCGGCCGCCCGAGACGCACAGCGACTCCTTGACCGCGACCCCCCGCCGCCCGAAGGCCGCCCGGAGGTCGTCCGCCAGCGGCTTCAGGCCGTCCACCACCGGCGGCGCGTGGGCCGTGCCGGGATCCTGGCAGAGGTAGACGAGCACCTGGAGCGGCGTGGCGCCGTGCCGCTCGGAGAGGGCGACCAGCAGGGCGGCCGTCTCCTCCGCGGCGGCCGGCCACTGCGCGGGCGAGCCCGGCAGGTCCGCCCGGATCACCCCGCCCTGGTGCAGGTCGGGGCCCTGGAGGCCCACCGCGACGATGCTGTCGTCGGGGTAGAACCCCAGGAAGTAGGGAAGCAGCTCGGCCATGTCGGCCGGACCGCGCATGACGACCGGCCGGTGCTCGAAGGCCGGGCCGAGGGACAGAATGACGTGTTCGTTGTTCATCGCGTTCATGGCCGCAAGAGTGGACGGAATCCGCGAACCGCACCGGAACCGACTTTTTTCTGTGGATAACTCCGGCTCCGAATTTCCCTTCACTCAATCGGAGCAAGCGACACTCACTCCGCAGAGTGGATTTTGACTGCCGTTCAGCGGATCAGCGGATGAAATACACCCCGCCGTGCGCTGCGGCGCCCCCTCGGCATTCGCCCCTTGTCGGCGGCACGGGGTTACATGGACGCCATGCAGCAGCCCGACATCCACACCACCGCCACCGCCACCGACCGCGCCGAGGTCCGGGCGCGGGCCGAGGCCGTCCTGCGCGAGCTCGCCGGCCCCGGCGCCGCCCTGCGCGAGGACCAGTGGACAGCCATCGAGGCCCTCGTGGTCGACCACCGCCGTGCCCTGGTCGTCCAGCGCACCGGCTGGGGGAAGTCCGCGGTCTACTTCATCGCCACCGCCCTCCTCCGGGCCCGCGGCTCCGGCCCGACGGTGATCGTCTCGCCGCTGCTCGCCCTGATGCGCAACCAGGTCGAGTCGGCGGCCAGGGCCGGCATCCAGGCCCGCACCATCAACTCCGCCAACACCGACGAGTGGGACGACATCCAGGCGGAGGTCGCCGCCGGGAAGGTCGACATCCTGCTGGTCAGCCCCGAGCGGCTGAACAACCCGGACTTCCGGGACCAGGTACTGCCCAAGCTCGCCGCCTCCACCGGCCTGCTGGTGGTCGACGAGGCCCACTGCATCTCGGACTGGGGGCACGACTTCCGCCCCGACTACCGACGGCTGCGCACCATGCTCGCGGACCTGCCGCCCGGCGTCCCCGTGCTGGCCACCACCGCCACCGCCAACGCCCGCGTCACCGCGGACGTCGCCGAGCAACTCGGCACCGGCACCGCCGACGAGCGCGCCCTGGTGCTGCGCGGGCCGCTCGACCGGGAGAGCCTCACCCTGGGCGTGCTGGCCCTGCCCGACCCCGCGCACCGGCTCGCCTGGCTCGCCGACCACCTCGACCGGCTCCCCGGCTCGGGCATCGTCTACACCCTGACGGTCGCCGCGGCCGAGGAGGTGACGGCCTTCCTGCGCGAGCGCGGCTTCCCGGTGGCCTCCTACTCCGGCCGCACCGAGGACGCCGAGCGCCGCACCGCCGAGGCCGACCTGCTGGCCAACCGGGTCAAGGCACTGGTCGCCACCTCCGCGCTCGGCATGGGCTTCGACAAGCCGGACCTCGGCTTCGTGGTGCACCTCGGCTCGCCCGGCTCGCCGATCGCCTACTACCAGCAGGTCGGCCGGGCCGGGCGCGGCGTGGACCGGGCCGAGGTGCTGCTGCTCCCCGGCCGCGAGGACGAGGCGATCTGGCGCTACTTCGCCTCGCTGGCCTTCCCGCCGGAGGAGCAGGTGCGCCGCACCATCGACGCACTGGCCGAGGCCGGGCGCCCGCTCTCCACCGCCGCCCTGGAGCCCCGGGTGGACCTGCGCCGGGCCCGGCTGGAGACCATGCTCAAGGTGCTCGACGTGGACGGCGCCGTCCGCCGGGTCAAGGGCGGCTGGACGGCCACCGGGCAGAGCTGGGAATACGACACCGCCCGCTACGCCAAGGTCGCCGCCTCCCGGGAGGCGGAACAGCGGGCGATGCGCGAGTATGCGGCGGCCACCGGCTGTCGGATGGAGTTCCTGCGCCGGCAGCTGGACGACGAGCAGGCCGCGCCGTGCGGGCGGTGCGACAACTGCGCGGGGCCGCTGCACACCCCGGACGTCTCCGCCGAGGCGCTGGCCGCCGCCCGGGCCGCGCTCGGCCGACCGGGCGTGAGCTTCGAGCCGCGCCGGCTCTGGCCGACCGGGATGGACGCGCTCGGGGTGCCGCTCAAGGGCCGGATCCCCGCCGGCGAGCAGGCCGAGACCGGTCGGGCGCTGGGCCGGCTGTCCGACATCGGCTGGGGCAACCGGCTCCGCGCGCTGCTCGCCGACCAGGCTCCGGACGTGCCGGTGCCCGGCGAGGCGGTGGACGCACTGGTGGCGGTGCTCGCCGACTGGGCCCGTGGGCCGGGCGGCTGGGCCGGGCCCGCAACGACCGAGGGCGCCCGGCTGGACCGGCCGGTCGGCGTGGTGAGCATGGCCTCCTCGGGCCGGCCCCAGCTGGTCGGCAGCCTCGGCGCGCGGATCGCCGAGATCGGGCGGCTGCCGCTGCTCGGGCGGATCGAGTACGCCGGCGGGCTGCCGCCGCACGGGGCCCGCAGCAACAGCGCCCAGCGGCTGCACTCGCTGGCCGGGGCACTGGTCCTGCCTCCCGAGGTGGAGCAGGCCGTGGCGACCGCCGGCGGCCCCGTACTGCTGGTGGACGACCTCGTCGACTCGGGCTGGACGGTCACCGTGGCCGCCCGGCTGCTGCGTCGGGCCGGAGCGAGCGCGGTGCTGCCGCTGGTGCTGGCCGTGCAGGGGTGACGGGACGGCGGCGCAACGCCGCCGAAGGAGCGGAGGGGAGTATCGGCCTTCACTCGAATGGCCTAACAGAAAGGATCAAGCCAAGCGATTTCGATCACACCGGTCAGCCCGCCCGAGAAAGGAGTGGTCACCGTGCCGACGACGGCCCACGTCATGCTTCGGACGTTGTGGATCAAGGCCTGGCGCCATCCCGGCGGCGCGCGGGCGACCGTGGAACATATCCGGCAGACCATGGACTATCGGATGGCGTTCATCATTTCATCGTTGCCGCCCTGCCCCCGATGCCCCGAGAATTGGGAGGTACCCGAAACTCGGTCCGCCGGACCCGCTCCTCGGCGTACCCATGGCTCCGCGTACTCGCGGGCCAGGAAGGAGGATCGTGATCAACGGCATCGACCGAGGTCAGAATCCCCTCTCCGGGAGTTCGACGCCCAGACGGGTGCTGGACCAGGAGACCTGGGCCGCCTCGGGGATCCCGTTGCTGCGCGACCCCCGCGAGTTCGTCCTGGAGCTGCACCAGCGCCACCTGCCCCAGCCGGGCACGGTCGTGGTCGCCGTCCTGGACGCGCTCCACCACCTGGCCGCCTCGGCCTCGTTCACCCCCTGGCCGCACGACAGCGACGGCTGGCAGCACCGGAACGCCCTGCTGGCGAACCTGCGCCGGATCGTCCCGCACGACCTGCGACTGCCCGAGCCGACCCGTACGGCCGTGCTGCTGCGCTGCCGCGACGGCGCGCCCGGCTGGACGGAGCAGGACGGCGCCTGGATGTGGGCGCTGCGGGACGCGGCCATGCTGCACGGGCTGCGCTGCGGTGCGTACATCGGGCTCACCCCGGCGGGCTGGCAGATCCTCGGGGACGGGCGGAACGGGCGCAAGCCGCACGCGGGTTCATGGGCGGACGGGCCGGTGCACACCGTGACGGAGCTGCCGCCGCGCTCGGCCCTGGAGGCCCCGCGCGGCCGGCGCACCGGCCTGGAGCCGGCCGACCAGCCCGAGCAGGGCGCCGGTGCGCAGCGCTCCGCGCAGTCCGACCCCCCGTGGATCCCGGCGCGGGTCGCGGCGGCCGAGCCGACCCGCCGCACCGGCACCCGCTGAGGCCGCCTGACCCGCCGGACGGCCGGGCTGCCGGACCCGCCGGACGCACCGCCTACACGCCCGCACGAGGCCGGCTCCGGGACGGTTCCGGGACGGCGGCCGACCGTCCGTCCATCCGACAGCCGCAGAACGGAATGCGGGCCCGGTGCGCACGGCACCGGGCCCGGAAACGGGAAAACGGGAAACGGGAACGAGCTGCGATCAGGCCCTGGCCCGGCGCCCCGCTGCGGCTCCGGCCGCCTCCGGGGCGGACGGGCCCGCGTCACCGCAGACCACCAGCAGGGCGGTCGCGCGGCCGAGCGCCTCGGTGTACGCCTCGGCGGCCCGGGCGGGCGTCCCGCCGTTGACGACCAGGACGACCGCCTCGCGGCGGACCGGACGGTTCAGCGCGGCGTCCGCGTAGAACACGTCCCCGCCGTCGGCGAGCTGCGCCCAGTAGCGCTCCTCGCCGAAGGACAGCTCGTGCTGCTGCCAGGGGTGCGCCTCACCGACCGTCAGCACCAGGATCTCGCCCGGGCTGCGGCCGGAGTCCAGCAGCAGGTCGACCGCGTCGTCGGCGCGCTCCACCGCCTGGACCGGGGTGGCGGCGATCCGCCGGATCTCCACCTGCGGTGTGACGGGGGCCGGGCGGCGCGGCGCCGGACCGGGCTTGGGGACCGACCGCGGCGGACCGGGCCGGGCGGCGCGCGGCGGGACCGGCTGCGGGGGCGCCGGGCGGGGGCCGGGCACCGCAGCCGGGGCCGCGACGGTGGTGGTGGGTGCGGGCGTGGGCGCGCTGCCGGTGGCAGGCGTGCGAAGGGCTTGTGCGTCCGACTCGCGGGGGAAGGGAACGCCGGGGCCCGGGAGGCTCTCGTGAATCTCCGACTCCTCGGGGAAGACAGGCATACCCGGATATCTATCAAATGCCGGTCGAACGCGCACGGGCGCCCCACCCATTGGGCACCGGACACCTGCCGCCCCCACTCGGGGCAATTCCAGACGGACCGTCAGAAACCGAGTGTCAACTGTTCGTCGGCGGATCCCTGGCTCCCGCCCGCGCCCTCCCGAACGCGCTTGAGATGGCGCCACTTCGGCAGTCCGTCCATGTACGCCCAGGAGAGCCGGTGGTGCTCCGTGGGGCCGAGTTCCTCCAGCGCTGCGCGGTGCACCGGGGACGGGTACCCGGCGTTGGCCGCGAAGCCGTACTCCGGGCACCCCTCGCCCAGTTCGGCCATCAGGCCGTCGCGGTGGACCTTGGCGAGCACCGAGGCGGCGGCGACGCAGACGCAGGACTGGTCACCCTTGATCACCGTCCGCACCCGCCAGGGGCCGCCGAGGTAGTCGTGCTTGCCGTCCAGGATCACCGCGTCGGGCTCGACCGGCAGCGCCTCCAGGGCGCGGACGGCGGCCAGGCGCAGCGCCGCCGTCATGCCGAGTTCGTCGCACTCCTGCGGCGAGGCCTGGCCGAGGGCGTACGCGGTGACCCAGTCGGCGAGGACCGGGGCGAGCGCCTGGCGGCGCAGTTCGGTGAGCAGCTTGGAGTCGGTCAGCCCCTCGGGCGCCTTGCGCAGACCGGTGACGGCGGCACCCACGGTGACCGGTCCGGCCCAGGCGCCGCGCCCGACCTCGTCCAGGCCGACGACGATCCTGGCGCCGGCCCGGCGGAGCGAGCGTTCGACGGAGTGCGTCGGCGGGACGATGGGCATGGCGGCTTCCGTTCAGCTGGGGCAGCCTCCAGCCTAAGCCCGCCCTACGGCGGCCGGATCCGCCCCTACCCCGGCCCCATGCCCCGACCCGCACCCCACCCCGCCCCGCCAGCCGTACCGGCGCCCGGCCTCAGGGCTCGGGTCTCGGGTCTCGGGTCTCGGGTCTCGGGCCTCAAGGCTCCGGGCTCAGGCGCGGATCATCGGTTGCAGCACCTCGTCCACCAGCCTGGCGGCGAAGTCCGGTCCCATGTCCTGGAAGCCGCGGATCTTGGCCTGGTAGAGCAGCATCGCCGGGATGACGTCGGCCACGAGCGGGGTGGCCGCGCCGGGGCGCACGTCGCCGCGTTCGGCGCCGCGGCGGAGGATCTCCAGGATGGTCGCCGTGGTCGGCTGGATGACCCGGTCCTCGATGAAGCCCTTGAAGGCCTCGGCCCGCTCCTGGTCGATCTCGGCCATCAGCGCGTGGAGGGCGGCACCCACCCGGGAGGCCACCGCAGCCGTGAACGCCTCGATGAGCCGGAGGAGTTCGTCTCGCGCGGACCCGAGGTCGGGGGTGTCGTAAGGGCGTGGAAGAGTGGCGTCCAGGGCGTCGATGACGAGTTCGTCCTTGGACGCCCAGCGCCGGTAGAGCGCGGCCTTCCCGGTCCGTGCCGCGCCGGCGACCCCTTCCATGGTCAGCCGCGCGTATCCGCCGGAGGTGAGCTGGTCGAGCGTGGCCGCGAAGATCGCGTCCTCCAGTTCCTTCCCCCGGCGCCGCCCCGGCCGCGTCAGGGCCTGGTGCGCGGCCCGCACGGGACAGAGGGCCGCCTCCGGCCCCACCTCGACCCCCGAGACTCCCGAGATCCCCGAGACTCCCGAGACTCCCGAGAGGCCCGCGAGACCCGGGACACTCGGGACGCCCGACCCGCCCGGGACACCACAGATCCCCGCCCCGGCCGAGCCTGCCGAGCCTGCCGGGGCGCCCTGCGAGGCCGCCGGCGAGGCCGACCCGCCCGCGGACCTGCCCGACGACCGACCGGACCGGTCCGCCACCAGGCGCCGCACCAACCGCTCCACCGCCACCATCCTTAAGGAACGCTTGCGTTCACAATCAAGCCCAGGATATCGTCCCGATTAGTGAACGATCCCGTTCCTTCTCGGTCTGCGCAAGGGCGCATCGCCACACCCGGACACCGACGGTCCGCCGGGTCCACAGCACCGAGCACATAGCCAGCAGGGGGCACATTCGTGGCTATCTCCGACACGCTCAGCAAGAACTCACCACCGCAGGCCGGAAAGGGCGGGGGCAAGGGCATCACCCTGGCCGTCATCGCGGCCACCCAGCTCATGGTGGTGCTCGACGCGACCATCGTGAACATCGCGCTGCCGCACATCAGGGACGCGCTGAACTTCTCGACCACCGACCTGTCCTGGGTCATCAACGCCTACACGCTGACCTTCGGCGGGCTGCTGCTGCTCGGCGGTCGCGCGGGTGACATCCTCGGCCGCCGCCGGGTGTTCATCTTCGGCACCCTGCTGTTCGGCCTGGCCTCGCTGCTCGGCGGTTTCGCCCAGGACAGCGGCCTGCTGCTGGCCGCCCGCGCGCTCCAGGGCATCGGCGGGGCGATCTGCTCGCCGACGGCCTTCGCCCTGATCGCCACCAACTTCGAGGAGGGGCCGGAGCGCAACAAGGCGTTCGGCGTGTTCTCGGCGGTGGCCGGATCGGGCGCCGCGATCGGCCTGCTGGCCGGCGGTCTGCTCACCGAGTACCTGAACTGGCGCTGGGTGTTCTTCGTCAACGTGCCGATCGCGATCCTGATCGCGATCGCCGCGCCGCGCTACATCGCCGAGTCCGAGCGCCACCCGGGCCGCTTCGACCTGCCCGGAGCCTTCGCCTCGACGCTCGGCCTGGTCGGCCTCGTCTACGGGTTCATCCGGGCGGCCTCGGACGGCTGGTCCGACAGCCTCACGCTCGGCTCCTTCGCGGTCGGCGCGATCCTGCTGGCCGCCTTCCTCGTGATCGAGAACCGCACCGACCAGCCGATCACCCCGATGCACCTGTTCGCCAACCGCAACCGAACCGGCGGCCTGGTGATGATGCTCTGCCTGGCCGCGGCCATGTTCGGCATCTTCTTCTACGTGGTGCTGTTCGTGCAGGGTCCGCTCGGCTACAGCCCGCTGATGGCGGGGGTGTCCTTCCTTCCGATCAGCGTCTCGATCATCATCGCCGCGCAGGTCGCGTCCACCCTCCAGGCCAAGTACGGCCCGAAGCCGTTCATGGCGGGCGGCGCGCTGCTGGTCACCATCGGTCTCAGCTGGCTGACCCAGATGGGCAAGGACAGCGGCTACGTGGACGGGGTGCTCGGCCCCACGGTGGTGTTCGGCTTCGGCATGGGCCTGATCTTCGTCCCGGTCATGCTGCTCTCCGTCGCGGGCGTCCCGGGCGAGGAGACCGGTGCCGCCTCCGGCCTGCTCAACTCGATGCAGCAGATCGGCGGTTCGCTCGGCCTGTCGATCCTGACCACGGTCTTCGCGCACTACGCCACGGCCGAGGCGGCCACGCAGCTGCCGAAGTTCATGGAGAGCGCGAGCCCGGACCAGCTGGCCTACCTCCAGCAGCACCACGAGTTCCCGCCCGGCACGGACGCCGCCAACACCGTGCTCACCCAGGGCATTTCGCACGGCTTCATCGTGGGTGCCGCGCTCGCGGCGGTCGCCCTGGTGGTCTCGGTCTTCGTGATCAAGGCCAAGGCGAGCGACCTGCCGAGCGGCGACTCCGGCGCCGTCGCGATGCACTGAGACACCGCCACGACACCAAGGGCCGGCGGGAGCAGCACGCTCCCGGCCGGCCCTTCCGCTCTCTCCGTCCTGTCCCGCCCCACTTCCCGAGGGGGCGGCCTACCGGACCCCGAACCCCGGCCCCACCCGGTCGCAGGACCTGCGGCCGATCAGCGCCGAGTCCACCGGCGGCCGTTCCGCGAGGATCTCCCGGGCCCGGGCGACCGAGGCGCCGGTCGCGTACCAGGGCTTCGACTCCCCGGCGAGGTCCCGCCCGATCAGCTGCAGCGCGCAGCTCCGCTGCGGTTCGGGGAGCCGGTCCAGGGCGGGCACCGCGTCGGCCGAGAGCAGGCGGACGTTGCGCAGGTCGATGGTCGCGGTGTGCGGGTCCGTCCGCAGGGACTGCTCGTACCGGTCGACGTTCTGGCGGGCGACGATCGCGTCCGGGCCCATCAGCCCGTACACCGCGACCGTGAGCACTCCGCTGAGGACGACGACGCGCGGCAGCCAGCCGGTGCGGCCGGTCAGCCCGGCGGTGATCAGCAGCAGGAAGACGACGCCCAGCCAGATCTCGGCCACGAGCACCCCGAGCCGCAACGAGGTGAGCCCGGAGGCGTCCACGTAGAACCACATCCGGCCGAGCGCCGAGGCGACCACCGTCAGCGCGAGCACGCAGAGCAGCCCGAGCAGGATCCGCGCCACCCGGCGGTCGGCGGCGGTGCTGCGCGGCGCCCAGCACTTGGCGACGGCCACCACGACGAGGGTCAGCGCGGTGATCACGCTCAGCTGCCAGAAGCCCTGGCGGGCGTACGCGGAGCGGCTCATCCCGGTGTTGCTCAGTACGGCGTCGGCACCGCCGAGCACCACCGCGGCCTGGATCACCGCGAAGACGCCGAACATCAGGTCGAGCGCGACGAGTGGCAGCGCCCACTCCAGTCGGCGCCGCTCCCGGCCCGGCCGGATCACCGTCCGGTCCCAGCGGCGCGGGCCGGCCGCGATGTGCGCGAAGCCGAGCGCGGTGAACGTCCCCAGCGCGAAGAGCAGTCCGCGCGCCGGGAGCTGGTCGAGGTCGAGGTGCGGGGTGAGGCCGTCCAGCAGGTCCGCCATGCCGGCATCGGCCCCGGCGAACAGCAGGCCGAAGACGGTCAGCAGGACGGCGGCGACCGCGAGGGCCTTGAGCACCGGGACGATCCGGTCGCGTTCGACCGGTGAGCGCCCCTCCATGCTGGTCCACGCCCACCCGGTCGCGGGCACCAGGTGCCAGAGCAGGCCGGGCAGGGCGAACAGCACGCCCGCCCAGCGGCGTCCGCCGTGCAGGGCCAGCGAGGCCAGGCCGAGCGCGCAGGCGACGGCGAGCAGGGTGGGCCGGCCGGCGTCCCACAGGGTCGGCACGGCGAGCAGGGCGAGGGCGAGCAGGCTCCAGGCGGCCGTCCAGGGCCGGATCCGGCGGGAGGCCGCACGGGCAGCGAAGCCGGCTCCGACGGCGGTGGCGGCCCCGCAGATCAGCAGGTTGGCCCCCATGCCGTCGTACAGCAGCCAGGCCGTCAGCAGACCGGCGAGCAGGGCGAACAGGACGACCCGGGGCGTGGCGCCCGCCCGGCGTTCGGGGTCGCTGGGGCGCAGCCAGCCCCCGGCGTCCGACACGGGCACGCCGGACTGCCAGGGGCGCCGGCCGTCGTCGGGCGGGGCGGATGAGACCGGCGAACCGTGCGAAAGGTACGGATCGAACCGCGCGTACGGATCGGCCGACTCGGCCGGACTGACCTCACCGGCCGGACTGACCTCACCGGCCGGTCCGGTCGAACCGGCCAGGCCTGACGGGTCGGACGCGACGGACGGACCGGCCTGGCCTGACGGGTCGGACGGATCGGACTGGGCAGGCGTGGGCAGGCCTGGCATGAGTCCCCCTCAGTGGTCGACGGGCACGCGGAAGCCGCCCTCGGGGCAGTCCGCCGACGGGCGCGCTGGGCGCTGCCGTCATCGCCGACTGTAGACCATTCTGAACAAGTTCAAAAGTTGCTTCTGAACATGTTCAGAACCTCCTGGCCATGGCAGACTTCCCCGCCGTCCCCCCGCCGGCTACCCCTTCACCGATCCCGCCAGCAGCCCACGGACGAAGTACCGCTGCAGGCTGAAGAAGACGATCAGCGGCACGATGATCGACAGGAACGCCCCGGCCGTCAGCAACTCCCAGCGCCCGCCGAGGGAGCCCGACAACTGCGCCAGCCGGACCGTCATCGGCGCCACCTCCGGCGTGCCGCCCGCGAAGGTCAGCGCGACCAGCAGGTCGTTCCAGACCCACAGGAACTGGAAGATCGCGAACGAGGCCAGCGCCGGCGCGCTCAGCGGCAGCACGATCGAGCGGAAGATCTTGAAGTGCGAGGCGCCGTCGACCACCGCGGCCTCCATCAGGTCACGCGGCAGCTGGGCGATGAAGTTGTGCAGCAGGAACACCGCGAGCGGCATCGCGAACATGGTGTGCGCCAGCCAGACCGGCAGGTAGCTGCCCTTCAGGTCGACCGCCGGGACCAGCGTCAGCGCGCCGAGGTGCGCGCCGCCGGAGAACAGCCGCAGCAGCGGGATCAGGGCCATCTGGAGCGGCACCACCTGCAGCGCGAACACCGTGAAGAACACCGCGTCGCTGCCCCGGAACCGCACCCAGGCCAGCGCGTAGGCCGCCATCGCGGCGAGCACCAGCGGGAAGACGGTCGCCGGGACGCTGATCGCCAGCGAGTTCACCAGGAACGGCAGGAGGCCGGTGGAGGCACCGGAGCCGCCTTCGAACAGCACCGAGTGGTAGTTGCCGAGGCCGAGGTCCGGGTGGAGGAAGGCGTCCCACCAGCCGCTGGAGGTCACATCCTGCTTGGGCCGCAGCGAGGTCACCAGCAGGCCGAGCGTCGGGATCGTCCACAGCACCGTCGTCGCGATCACGAACACCGAGGCCAGCGGGCTGCTGAAGGCCTTCCGGGTCGGACCGGCAGGGGCGGCGGCCTTCCGCACCGACGTCTCCCGCACCGAGGTCTTCCGCGCCGACGTCTTCCGGACCGACGTCTCCCGCGACGAGGTCTTCCGCGACGGGGTCACCGCACCTCACGCTCCTTCCGCAGCTGGACGATGTTGTAGGCCACCAGCGGCAGCACCGCGAGGAAGAGGATCACCGCGAGGGCGCTGCCCCGGCCGGTGTCGAACTGCACGAAGGACTGCGAGTACATCTCGTTGGCCAGGACCTGGGTGCCGAAGTTGCCGCCGGTCATGGTGCGGACGATGTCGAAGGCCTTGAGCGTGATGATCATGACGGTGGTGAGCACCACCATCACGGTGGTGCGGATCATCGGCACGGTGACGTACCAGAACAGCCGGACCCCGGCCGCGCCGTCCAGCCGGGCAGCCTCCACCACCTCGTCCGGAATCGCCTTGATCGCCGCCGACAGCACCACCATCGCGAAGCCGGTCTGCACCCAGACCAGCACCGCCATCAGCAGGAAGGTGTTCAACGGCTGGGAGAGCATCCAGTTCGGCGGGTCGTCCCAGCCCACCGCGACGGCGAGCCGACTGAGCAGGCCGATCTGCGGCTGCCCGGGCCCCCGCGACTCGTAGACGAACTTGAAGATGATCGAGGCGCCGACCAGCGAGATCGCCATCGGCATGAAGATCAGCGACTTGTACACCGACTGGCCGCGCATCCGGTCCACCAGCAGCGCCAGCACCAGCCCGAGCCCGGTCGCCACCAGCGGCGCGACCACCAGCCACAAGAGGGTGTTGAGCAGGACCTTCTGCACCGAGTCGGAGGTCAGGGCCCAGCCGAAGTTCTCGCCGCCGACGAACCGGCTGCCGTCGTCGCTCTGCAGGCTCAGGTAGACCGTGCGGACCAGCGGTACCACCAGGCCGACGCCCAGCAGCAGCACCGCCGGGCCGAGGAACACGGCGACCGCCAGCGGGCGGGCCAGCCGGCCCCGGGACCGCCCGGCGATCGTGAAGACCACCAGGAGGATGCCGAGGAAGCCGGCGACGGCGCCGAAGGTGTTGGAGAACTTGACCCACGCGTCGCCCCAGGAGCCGGCCGCCAGCCTCTCGGCGGCCAGCACTGCGGCGGATGACGGTGATCCGGATACGGGCATGGCCGCGCGTCCCTTCTGCTGTGGTGGGAAGGGGGCGGGCGGTGCGGGTGGGTGGCCCCGCACCGCCCTCGACAGGTGGTCCCGGTCACGTGCCGGCCCGGGCCGGCACGTCAGCCGCGGTGACCGCGGTGACTGCGGTGACTGCGGTGGCCGCGGTGGCCGCGGTGGCCGCGGTGACTGCGATGGCCGCGGCCGTCGGATCGACCGCCACGACGGCCACGACGGCCACGGCTACTGCGGCCAGGCCGCGTCGATGTCGGCGGCGGTCTTCTGGATCGACTGCCCCTCCGCGAACCAGGCGGTCAGCGACTTCCACTCCTGCCCGGAACCGACCGCGGCCGGCATCAGGTCGGAGCCGTCGAAGCGGAAGGTGGCCGCCGGGTCGGTCAGCGCCTCGGCGGACAGCTTGTCGATCGGGTCGGTGTACAGGCTCTTGTCCACGCCCTGGTTGGCCGAGACCCAGCCGGTCGCGGTCTTCACCCGGCTGCTCGCCCAGTCGGAGCTGGACAGGTAGTTCTGCACCGCCTGCACCTCGGGCCGGTCGGCGAAGGCGGCCAGGAACTCGCCGCCGCCCTCGACCGGGTTGGCGACGGACGGGTTCACGGCGGGCAGGTGGAACGCGAAGACGTCCCCGTCCGGGCCGACCTTGGTGCCCTTGGGCCACTGCGCCTCGTAGAACGAAGCCTGCTGGAGCATGAGGCACTTGCCGCCGAGGATCGGCGTGCCCGCGTCCTGGAAGGTGGTGGTGGCGATCGACTTCACGTCGCCGAAGCCCGCGTTGACCCAGGCCGGGTTCTGCATCCAGTCGGCGACCGTCTTCATCGCCGTGGTGATCTTCGGGTCCGAGAACTTCACCTGGTGGCCGACCCACTGGTCGTACACCTCGCCGCCGTACGAGCCCAGCACCACCTCCTCCAGCCAGTCGGTGGCCGGCCAGCCGGTGGCCGTGCCGGAGGCGATGCCGCCGCACCACGGCTTGGGGCCGCCCGCCTTGGCCGCCCGGTCACTGAGCGCCATCAGGTCCGCCCAGGTCTTCGGCTCCTGGTAGCCGGCCGCCTTGAAGGCCTTCGGCGAGTACCAGACCAGCGACTTCATGTTGGCGCTCATCGGGGCCGCGTAGAAGGTGCCGTTCACCGATCCGTACGTCTTCCAGATCGGGCTCCACTTGTCCTGGTTGGCGACGGTCTGGGCGGGCGGCTTCGCCACCTTGCCGCTCTTCACCATCTGCGCGAGCAGGCCCGGCTGCGGGATGATCGCGAAGTCGGGCGCGTTGCCGCCGGCCACCCGGACCGGCAGCTGCGACTCGAAGTCGTTCGACCCCTCGTAGCTGACCTTGATCCCGGTGCACTTGGAGAACTCGGCCCAGGACTTCTCCAGGTTGTCCGACTCCGGGCTCAGGATCGACGCGAACATCGTCACGGTCGTACCCGAATGGCCCGCGTACGGCTGGTACTTGGCGCAGTCACCGGACAGCGACTGGGCCGCACCGCCCCCGCCGCCGCCCGAACCGCCGGAGCTGTTGGAGCAGGCCGCGGTCAGCGCCAGCACCGCGACGAGGGCGGGCACGGCGGCCAGACGACGGCGGTGACTCGGTTTCGGCACGGTCGGATTGAGGGTCAATGCGGTTCTCCTCGCCAGGGCATGCTGCCGATGGGTGGGCTGAACGACATTGCGCTGTACCGGAGATGGGCCTACAGAGATCGCGAGCGGGCGGCGGCCGGACTGATCGAAGACGTTAACGCAGCCGCCGCCCGCCGCCAAGGTCCACGTTCGACCTTCACCGTCCGGTGTCCCGACCGTGACCCGCGACCAGGCGTTCTCCGGACCGCAGCCACCAGAAGTCGAAGGCCCCGCCCGGAAACCCGGACGGGGCCCTTGCCATGACGGTACGTCAGGACAGTCGTGCGTGAGGACAGCCGTACATCAGGACAGCCGTGCGTCAGGACAGCCGTGCGTCAGAACAGTCGGACCGGCAGCTCCCGCAGACTGTTCACCACCAGCGACCCGCTCGGCCGCAGCTCGGCGTCCGGCACCGCCGGCGACAGCCCGGGGAACCGCTCGAACAGCGCCGGCAGCGCGACGCCCGCCTCCAGCCGGGCCAGCGGCGTGCCCGGGCAGACGTGCGGGCCGTGGCCGAAGGACAGGTGGCGGGTCGGGTCCCGGGTGATGTCGAACAGCTCCGCCGTCACCCCGTGCTGCGACGGGTCGCGGCCGATCGCGTTGTACGAGACCAGCACGGGCTCGCCCGCCGGGATCACCACGTCGCCGACCGGGATGTCGGCAGCAGTGAACCGGAACAGGAAGTTGCTGGTCGGCGGCGTCCAGCGGAGCGACTCCTCTACCACCGCGTCCCAGGACACCCGGCCCGAGCGCACCAGCTCCAGCTGGTCCGGGTGCGCCAGCAGCGCCCGCACCGCGTTGGTGATCAGGTTCACCGTCGTCTCGTGGCCGGCCGCGATGATCACCCGCAAGGTGGCCGCCGCCTCGGCGTCGGTCAGCGCCCCGCCGTCGGTGTCCGCCGCCAGCAGCGCGCTCGCCAGGTCCTCACCCGGGGCCGAACGGCGCTGCGCCACCAGCTCGTTGACGAAGGCGTTCAGCCCGGCGACGGTCGCCTGGATGCCCGCCGGATCCGGCTTGATGCCGAAGAACCGCTCGTACAGGTCGCGCAGGACGCCGTGGTCCGACTCCGGCACGCCCAGCAGCGAGCAGATCACCGTCATCGGCAGCGGAAAGGCGAAGGCCGTCTTGAGGTCCACCTCCGCCTCACCCGCCGCGGCCAGGGAGTCCAGCAGGACGCGGGTGATCTCCTCGACGCGCGGACGCATCAGCTCCACCCGGCGCGGGGTGAAGGCCTGCGCGACCAGGGCCCGCAGCCGGCGGTGCTCGGCGCCGTCCGTGGTCACCATGCTCGGGCCGGGCACCGCCAGGCCGATCAACGGCCAGGTCCTCGGTACGTCGCCGCGCTGGTAGGCCGCCCAGTGCGCGGCGTCCTTCACCAACCGGGCGTCCGTCAGCAGCTCGCGGGCCGCCGCGTGCCGGGTCACCGCCCAGGCGGCCACGCCACCGGGCAGCTCGACCGGCACCACCGGGCCGGCGGCCCGCAGCAGGGCGCCCTCGGCCGCGTTGTCACGGGCCAGCGGGTCGAGGACGATCGGGGCCGGGGCAGCGGTCATCGCAACTCTCTTTCGGTTCTCTTTCGGACGGCAGGTGCCGGGCGCCGGACGGACGACGGGCGCCGGACAGCGCGCGGCGGGCGCGGCAGGCGCCGCGCCGGCTCAGGCCGGGTACCCCGGCGTGAACGAGACCGGCAGCGCCACCAGCCCGCGCACCCAGGCCGACGGCCGCCACACCAGCGCGTGCTCGGCCACCGCCAGCCGCAGGTCCGGCAGCCGGTCCAGCAGCACCTCGATCGCCGTGGTGGCGATCACCTCGGCGCTCTCCTGGGCCGGGAACGGGCAGCCGTGCTCGCCGTACGAGTAGCTCATGTGCGCCCGGTTGCCCTCGGCCGGGCGGCCGTCGGCCTGCCGGACCGCCGGGTCCGCGTTGGCCCCGGCGAAGCCCAGCAAGACCAGGTCGCCCGCGCCGATCCGCTGACCGCCCAACTGGGTGTCCCGGACCGCCCAACGGCCGGCGAAGATCTGCGTCGGGGTGTCCTCCCAGAGCGCCTCGTTGAGCGCCTGGCTGATGCTGCGCCGGCCGCCCGCCAGCGAGGCCGCGAACCGCTCGTCGGTCAGCATCAGCCGCAGCGCGTTGGAGATCCAGTACGAGGACGGCTGGTGTCCGGCGATCAGCAGCACCCGCAGGTCGCGCATCACCTCGTCGTGGGTCAGCCCGGCCGGGTGCGCCAGCATCCGCGAGGCCACGTCGGCGCCCGGGTGCTCGGCCTTCTCCTCCACCAGGGCGTGCATCAGCCCCAGCAGCCGCTGGGCACCGGCCGGCGCGTCCGGGCCGCCGTCCAGCATGGCCAGCAGCGCCGCGATCAGCTGCGGCGCCTGCTCCTCGTCCAGGCCCAGCACCCGGCACAGCACCAGCAGCGGCATCCGGTGCGCGTACTCGGCCACCAGGTCCGCCTCGCCGCGCCCCGCGAACTCGTCGATCAGCCCGTCGGCGATCTCCTCGGCGTGCTTGCGCAGTTCGTACGCGTCGATCCCGGCCAGCGCGTCGGTGACCGCACGCGAACGCCGTACGTGCTCCTCGCCCTCGGCGTACAGGATCGAGGGGACGGGCGCCATCATCGGCTTCAACGGCCAGTCGGCGGGCAGCGTCTCCCAGGCGTGCCAGCGGCTGGAGTCACGGCCGAACAACTGCGGCTGACCGGTCACCAACTGGAGCTCGCGGTAGCCGATGACCAGCCAGGCGGGGACGCCGCCGGCCAGTTCGACCGGGGCGACCGGGCCGTGCGCGGCGCGCAGCTCGCGGTAGAGCTGGCCCGGGTCGGTCTGGAAGCGCGGCCCGTACAGCGGCGTGGCGCCGGCGTGCGCCGGGCAGCCCGGCGGCGGGGTGGCGGCGGGCTCGGTCACGGGGTGCTCTCCTCGTACATCGCGGTGGGGGCCGCTGCCGGGGCGGCCTGGTCGAAGCCCGTCGGCTCCGCCTCGTCGAGGCCTGTCGACGCGGGCTCGTCGAAGCCCGGGTCGGCGCCCGAGCCGACGTCCGCGGCGGAGCCCGCGTCGAAGCCCGTCAGCTCCGCCTCGTCGGCTCCGGCCAGCGCCGCCAGGTGCCGGACCAGGCGGATCAGCACCCGCTTGCCGGACTCCCGGTCCCGCGCGTCGCAGTCCACCAGCGGCACCTCGGCCGGCAGGTCCAGCGCCTCCCGGACCTGCTCCAGGGTGTGGGTCGGCTCGCCGAAGTTGTTGCGGGCCACGATGAACGGGGTGCCGTGGTGCTCCAACCGGTCGATCGCGTACCAGGACTCCTCCAGCCGACCGGTGTCGACCAAGACGACCGCGCCCAGGGCGCCGCTGAACAGCCGGTCCCAGAGGAACCAGAAGCGCTCCTGCCCGGGCGCGCCGAACAGGTACAGCACCTGGCGCTCGGAGAGGGTGATCCGGCCGAAGTCGAAGGCGACCGTGGTGGAGCGCTTGCCCCAGGCACCGGCCGGGTCGACGCCCTCCCCCGCCCGGGTCATCACCTCCTCGGTGTTCAGCGGGCGGATCTCGCTGACCGAGCCGACCAGGGTGGTCTTGCCCACCCCGAAGCCGCCGACCACCACGATCTTCAGTGCGTTGTCGGCGGTCGCCCGCAGCGGGGTGCGCGGGGCGGCGGGCCGGGCGTCAGAGCCGTTGGAGGCCATGCAGCACCTGCTTCAGCGTGTCGAGGTCGGGCAGCCGGGCCTTGTTCGGCGCGAACCGGGGGTGCCGGGCGGTGACCGCCCCGGACTCCAGCAGGTCGCCGAGCAGGATCTTCACCACCGAGATGGGCAGTGCCAGCTCCGCCGCCACCTCCACGACGGCGGTCGGGGCCTCGCACATCCGCAGGATCCGGGCGTGCTCCGACTGCATCCCCGGCGCCGGCTGCCGCTCGGCGACGATCAGGGTGACCAGGTCGAAGGCGTTCTCCGGGGCCCGGCTGCGGCCCCTGGTGATGGTGTAGAGGCGGTCCGGGTCGTCGTCCCGGCCCTTCAGCGCCCGCCCGTCGGTCATATCCCCGCGCCCTCCTGGACCGTGGCACTCCCGCCCGGCGCCTCGACCGCCGCCTCGACCGCCGCCTCGACCGCCGCCTCGACCGCCGCCTCGACCGCCGCCTCGTCCGACAGCTCGGCCGACAGCCCGGCCGCCGCCGCGTCCCCCGGCCCGTCCTCGGCGCCCCGGGCCGGTGCGCTGAGGCGGACACCGATCTGCTCGATCAGGCCGTGCATGTTGTGGCCGACCACGCCGACGTCCGCGTCGTCGTCCGTGACCACCGCGAGGTGCGCGCCCTCGCCCGCCGCCACGATGCACAGGATGCCGCCGTGGAACTCGGTCATCGACTGCCGGACGCCGCCGCTGCCGTCACCGAACTCGATCGAGGCGCCGTGCGCCAGGCTCTGCAGACCGGAGGCGATCGCGGACAGCTGGTCGGCCTGGTCGGCGCTCAGTCCGGCGGTGTGGCAGAGCTTGAGGCCGTCGGCGGAGAGCACCAGGGCGTGCCGGGTGCCCGGGGTCGCCGCCAGCAGGTTTTCCAACAGCCAGTCGAGGTCGCGATCGGGGGCGCTGCTCATCAGGTGTCCTTCTCGGTGACGGGGGAAGCGTCGGGCGTGGTGTCGGTGTCGGTATCCGTGGTCGGCGTCCCGGTGGAGCGCTGCTCGCCCTCCACCGGTCGGGCGGCGGCCCGGCGGAACGCGCCGAACCGGGCGGCCGCGCTCGCCGCGTCGGCGCGTACGGGCTTCGCCGCCCGCTCCGTCGCCGGGGCGGTGGCCAGCGTCTGCCCGCGACGGCGCTGCGGCAGGCCGCTGTCGGTCAGCCGGGCGGGCGCGGGCGGCAGCGGCGTGGCGGCGGGTGCCGTCGGAGCGGGGAGCGGGGTCGGCGCGGCGGGCGCGGGCGGCAGCGGCGCGGGGGCCGGACGGGCGGGAGTGAGCGCGGGGCGCGGGTGCTCCGCGACCGGCGCCTGGGCCTGCCTCGGGACCGCCGTGGCGGCCGGGACGGCGACCGGGGCCACCGGGGCCGCCGTCGGAGCCGGGTGCGAGACCAGCTGGTGCGGGATCAGCATCACCACTCCGGTACCCCCGCGCGCCGACGGCCGGAAGGAGACCTGCAGCCCGTGCTTGCGCGCCAGCATGCCGACCACCGCGAGCCCCAGCCGGGTACCGGCGGACAGCGTGCTGAGGTCCAACGGCTCGGCGGAGACGGCCCGTTCGGCCCGCCGCAGCCAACTGTCGCTCAGCCCGAGCCCGCTGTCCTCGACGGTGACCACCAGCCCGGCCGGCACCTCCTCGACGTAGACGTGCACCTCGGCCGGCGGAGCGGAGAAGTTCGTGGCGTTGTCCAGCAGTTCGGCCAGCGCGTGCATGACGCCCTCGGCCGCGTACCCGGCGACCGCGGCCGTGCTGGCGTTGTGCAGCCGCACCCGCTGGTAGGCGCCGATCCGGCCGAGCGCTCCGCGCAGCACCGACTCCACCAGGATCGGCTTGGCCCACCGGCGGCCCGAACGGGCGCCGGTGAGCACCGCGATGCTGTCGGCCATCCGGCCGGCCTGGGCGGTCGAGTGGTCCAGGCGCAGCAGGTCGCCGAGGACCTCCTCGTCGTGCCGGTGCTGCATCTCGCGCAGTTCGGCGTGCATGCTCGTGGCCAGCGCCTGGACCCGCCCGGCGGCGGTCGCGCAGACCGCGAGCGCGGCGGCCCGCAGCCGCTCGCCCCGGCCGATCTCCTCACCGACGGCACGCAGCAGCGCGTACTGGGGGTGCTTGCGGTGGGCGGCCAGCGCGCTGTCCACGGCCGCGCCCCCGCGCAGCTTCTTCACCACCTCGGGCAGCACGCCCTCGGCGATCCGGTCCAGTTCGCCGCGCTCGGCCTCGGCCCGCGCCCGCCCCGCCTCGGCCTCGGCCCGCTCGGCGGCCCGCTCCGCCTCGGTCGCGGCCCGCTCGGCGGCCCACCCGGCCCGCTCCGCCTCGAACCCGGCCCGCACCCGGGCCAGCTCGGCGTGCGCGGCCGCGACGTCCGCCTCGGCCCGGGCCTGCCCGGCGCGGGCGGCGTCCCGCTCCGCCTCGGCGGCGGTGGCGCGGCCCAGGGCCGCCGTCTCGGCCTGCCGGGCGGTGCCGGCCATGACCAGCGCCGCCCTCGTCTCCTGGTGCTGCTCCTCCAGGTCCTCGGCGAGCCGGCGCGAGCGCTCGGTGCCGGTCGCCGCGAGGCCGACGGCGATCAGCCAGAGGACGGTGACGGCGCCCACGGCGAGGGCGGTGAGCGGCTGGTGCGCTCCCAGCGCCCGGCTGACGCCGACCGGTGCGGCGACCAGCGCCAGCAGGACGGCGGCCGCGGTCAGGGCGGCGGTGCGCGGCGCGGGCCGTCGGCGCGGCCGGCCGTCGGGGCTGGTGGCTTCTCTCATCGGTGCGGTCCTCGGCAACGTCGGCGGGCGGCGGCACGGCGGCGGGTCGGCGACGGTCGCGACCGCCGACAGCTGGTCGGGCGCATACCAGACCGCCCGGGGACGTCGCGAAACGTCTCCGGGCGGCTGATCGGTTCACGCTATGGGCCGATCATATCGATTCAGACATTGGCCTCAAGCGGCCAGTTGACGGGCAGTCTCCTTCGTTCACGCCTCACACACCGCACGACACCACTCCCGACACCGGCCCCGGCGCCGACCGGGGTTCCACCCGTGGCGCGGCTCACGCCAGTTCCGCCTCCACCGCCCGCCGCACGGCCGCCGGATCGAGGCCGTGGTCGGCGACCACCCGCGCCCCGAGCCCCGCCTCCTCGCGCAGCACCCCGAGCAGCAGGTGGCCCACCGCGATCTCCCCCGACTTCAGCCGCAGCGACTCGCGCAGGGACAGCTCCAGGGCCTTCTTCGCCGGGGCCGTGAACGGGATGTGCCCGCTCACGGCACCACCGGACCGGAACCAGCCCCGCCGCCTCGGCTCCTCCTCGGGCGGGGCGTCCAGCGCGCCCTTGCCGAAGGCCGACTCGACCGCCTCCCGCACCGCGTCCAGATCCACCCCGATCGAGGCCAGTGCCTGCGCCTGGCCGCCCTCGCCCCGCAGCCGCCGCACCGCCTGCCGCGCCGCCTCCCGGTCCAGCCCGGCCCCGGTCAGCACGGCGACGGCCGGGTCCTCCGGACCGGCCAAGACCGCCAGCAGCAGGTGCTCCGTCCCGATCCGGTCGTGCCCCAGCTCCCGGGCCTCCTGCTGCGAGGTGGCCACCGCCTGTCGTGCCGCCTCGGTGAAACGCTCGAACATCGGTCAGTCTCCGTCCTGGTCGCCCCGGGTACCGCGCTTCGCGTACTTCTTGTGCACGGCCTGCCTGGTCACCCCGAGGCAGACCGCGATGTCCTGCCAGGACCAGCCCTGCGACCGGGCACTGCCCACCTGAAGCCCCTCCAGCCGGTCCGCCAGATCACGCAGCGCACGGACCGCCCGGAGCCCCACGGCAGGGTCACGACTGCTCGCCGCAGCCGCGAGTTCTCCGCTCTCGCTCATACTGTCAACTCTGGTTGACACCCACCCGAATGTCAACCCCGGTTGACACTCCCGGCTGCCGACAACCCCCGCCCGGCCATGGCGCGGCAAGCCCGGGAGAACGCGAACGGCCGTGGCGCCGACGGCCCGGGAGAACGCGAAAGGCGGGGCGAGGACATGAAGTCCTCGCCCCGCCTCAGCGGAGGCTCACCCCTGCGGGGTCAGGCCCGCGGTCGAGCGATCGGTCAGCTGCAGCCGCTGGTGGAGCCGCAGCCCTCGCAGAGGTAGCAGCTGCCGGCGCGACGCATCTTGGTGCCGCAGGAGAAGCAGAGCGGCGCGTCGGCGTTGAGGCCGAGCTGGATCTCCATCAGCTCCGTGGAGTTGTGGGCCTGCTTCGGGGCCTCCTTGGGCGCCTCGACGGCCGGGGCCGGCTTGGCGGCGACCACCGGGGCCGACTGGGCGAGCGACTCGGTGTCCAGCTCCTCGCCCTCCAGCGGCTCGTAGGAGCCGGTCTCCAGGTGGCGGGTGCGCTCCTCGACGGAGTGGATGCCGAGCGCCGAGCGGGTCTCGAACGGCAGGAAGTCCAGGGCCAGGCGGCGGAAGATGTAGTCGACGATCGACTGCGCCATCCGCACGTCCGGGTCGTCGGTCAGACCGGCCGGCTCGAAGCGCATGTTGGTGAACTTCGAGACGTAGGTCTCCAGCGGCACGCCGTACTGCAGGCCGACGGAGACGGCGATGGAGAAGGCGTCCATCATGCCCGCGAGGGTCGAGCCCTGCTTGGACATCTTCAGGAAGACCTCGCCGAGGCCGTCGTCCGGGTAGGAGTTGGCCGTCATGTAGCCCTCGGCGCCACCGACCGTGAAGGAGGTGGTGATGCCCGGGCGGCCCTTGGGGAGGCGCTTGCGGACGGGGCGGTACTCGACGACCTTCTCGACGACGGCGGCGGGCGCTGCCGGCGCCTCCTCGGCCTTGGCCTCGGAGTCCTTCTTCTTGGCCGAGAGCGGCTGGCCGACCTTCGAGTTTTCGCGGTAGATGGCGAGCGCCTTGACGCCCATCTTCCACGCCTCGAAGTAGATCTCCTCGACGTCCTCGACGGTCGCGCCGGCCGGCATGTTGACCGTCTTGGAGATGGCGCCGGAGATCCACGGCTGGATCGCCGACATCATCCGCACGTGGCCCATCGGGGAGATGGAGCGCTCGCCCATCGCGCAGTCGAACACCTCGTAGTGCTCCGACTTGAGGCCGGGCGCGTCCACCACGTTGCCGTGCTCGGCGATGTGGGCGACGACCGCCTCGATCTGCTCGTCCTGGTAGCCGAGGCGCTTGAGGGCGCGCGGGACGGTGCCGTTGACGATCTGCATCGAGCCGCCGCCGACGAGCTTCTTGAACTTGACCAGGGCCAGGTCGGGCTCGACGCCGGTGGTGTCGCAGTCCATCATCAGGCCGATGGTGCCGGTCGGGGCGAGCACCGAGGCCTGGGCGTTGCGGAAGCCGTTCTGCCCGCCGAGGCGCACGACGTCCTGCCAGGCCTTGTTGGCGGCCAGCCACACCGGGGCGTCCAGCTCGTCGGCCGAGACGGCGTCGAGCGAGGCGTCCGCGTGCTGCTTCATGACCTGCTGGTGCGCGGCCGCGTTGCGGGCGTAGCCGTCGTACGGGCCCACCACGCCGGCGAGTTCGGCGCCGCGGCGGTAGGCGGTGCCGGTCATCAGCGAGGTGATGGCGCCGGCCAGGGCCCGGCCGCCCTCGCTGTCGTAGGCGTGGCCGGTGGCCATCAGCAGGGCGCCGAGGTTGGCGTAGCCGATGCCGAGCTGGCGGTAGGCGCGGGTGGTCTCGCCGATCTTCTCGGTCGGGAAGTCGGCGAAGCAGATGGAGATGTCCATCGCGGTGATGACCAGCTCGACGACCTTGGCGAAGGTCGTCGCGTCGAACGAGTCGTCGTCGCGCAGGAACTTCATCAGGTTGAGCGAGGCGAGGTTGCAGCTGGAGTTGTCCAGGTGCATGTACTCGGAGCAGGGGTTGGACGCGTTGATGCGGCCGGACTCCGGGCAGGTGTGCCAGTGGTTGATGGTGGAGTCGTACTGGATTCCGGGGTCGGCGCAGGCCCAGGCGGCCTCGGCCATCTTGCGGAACAGCTTCTTCGCGTCGACGGTCTCGATGACCTCGCCGGTCATCCGGGCGCGCAGGCCGAATTCGGTGCCGTTCTCGACGGCGGTCATGAATTCGTCGGAGACGCGGACCGAGTTGTTGGCGTTCTGGTACTGGACGGAGGTGATGTCGTCCCCGCCGAGGTCCATGTCGAAGCCCGCGTCGCGCAGGGCGCGGATCTTCTCCTCCTCCTTCACCTTGGTCTCGATGAAGGCCTCGACGTCGGGGTGGTCGACGTCGAGCACGACCATCTTGGCCGCGCGCCGGGTGGCGCCGCCGGACTTGATGGTGCCGGCGGAGGCGTCGGCGCCGCGCATGAAGGAGACCGGGCCGGAGGCGTTGCCGCCGGAGGACAGCAGTTCCTTGGAGGAGCGGATCCGGGAGAGGTTGAGGCCGGCGCCGGAGCCGCCCTTGAAGATCATGCCCTCTTCCTTGTACCAGTCGAGGATCGACTCCATGGAGTCGTCGACGGACAGGATGAAGCAGGCGCTGACCTGCTGGGGCTGCTTGGTGCCGACGTTGAACCAGACCGGCGAGTTGAAGCTGAACACCTGGTGGAGGAGGGCGTGCGTCAGCTCGTGCTCGAAGATCTCGGCGTCGTCCTTGGTGGCGAAGTAGCCGTGCTTCTCGCCGGCCGCGCGGTAGGTGAGCACCACGCGGTCGATGATCTGCTTGAGGCTCCACTCGCGCTGCGGGGTGCCGACGGCGCCGCGGAAGTACTTGGACGTGACGATGTTGACGGCGTTGACCGACCAGGAGTCGGGGAACTCGACGCCGCGCTGCTCGAAGTTGATCGACCCGTCACGCCAGTTGGTCATGACGACGTCGCGCCGCTCCCAGCGGACCTCGTCGTACGGGTGCACGCCAGGAGTGGTGTAGATGCGCTCCATCCGGAGGCCGCCCTTCGGGGCCTTGGCGCCCTTGGCCGCGGTCTTCTCGGACTTCGACCCGCGTGCGGAACCGCTCGTGGTGTCTGTCACTTCTCGCTCCTCCTCCTGGGCAAACGCCCGGAGTGCCCTGAAAAGTCCGGGCACTACTGGTTCGTTCTTCCGGTGTGCGGGCAGGCGGAGACGCCGCCTGCTTACGCACGGTTTGTAGTGTTCTGCGCCCCGTTTCCGGGCGCGCGGGGGCCCCGCGGGGCCGTTGTGGTGCGGCTGGGCCCTCCTGGGGCCGGGTGCCGACGCCTCCTAGGGCGCGGCGGCCGAGACGGAGACGCGGGCGTCGTCCGTCTCGGGGGTGTGGGGCCGTTCGGCGCGGAGTTCCGCGATGGCGGCCTCGAAGTCTTCCAGTCCGTCGTACGCCTGGTACACGCTGGCGAAGCGCAGGTACGCGACCACGTCGAGTTCCTTGAGCGGGCCGAGTATGGCCAGACCCACGTCGTGGGTGGTCAGCTCGGCGCTGCCGTTGGCCCGCACGCACTCCTCGACCCGCTGGCCGAGCTGGGCCAGCGCGTCCTCGGTGACCGGTCGGCCCTGGCAGGCCTTGCGGACGCCGGTGATGACCTTCTGCCGGGAGAACGGCTCGGTGACGCCGCTGCGCTTGATGACCATCAGCGCGGCCGTCTCCACCGTGGTGAAGCGGCGGCCGCAGTCAGGGCACTGCCGTCGGCGGCGGATGCAGCTGCCGTCCTCGGTGGTCCGGCTGTCGACAACGCGGCTGTCGGAGTGCCGGCAGAAGGGGCAGTGCACCTCGGGATCCCTCCCTGGCAGATCGTGCGGACCTGTTGAGTCTAAGCGATGTGCCCCCGCCCTCGGCAAGCTGATCATGCGGGCGACCACTAGTACTGGGCACGGAGAGGACTGTAGCCACTACATCTAGGTCTCTGGGGGAAGCGCCACCCCTGGCGTGTCGGCGCCGATTAGACTGCCGGAGGCATGTTTCGATCGAACATTTACTCGATGTACAACAAAGCCTTGATCGAGTCAGCCAACTCCCGAATAATTCACTCGAACGTGTGTTTGGCGCAACCTTTCGATAGGAGGTGCGTTGGGCTGGAAAAGGGAGAGGACAGCCGTCGAGAGGGGCCGCCGTGAACACGATCGAAAGCAACACCATCCCGGTGCAGGAGCACTCCCAGTTCAAGGTGGGGCAGCGCACCAACAATCAGCAGGGTGTGGACATCAGCATGGACCGCAGCGAAGACCACCGTCTCTCCGGCACGGCCCTTTCCGGCTCGAACCGGGTGCCCGACCAGCCGATCGAACACTCCCCCGCCCTGGATGACTCCCACCCCTCGCCCTCCCGTGCGATGCCGGGCCGCCCCCCCGGGATCCGTACCGACGAGGCCGGGCTCACCGAGCGCCAGCGCCGGGTGATCGAGGTCATCCGGGATTCCGTCCAGCGTCGCGGCTACCCGCCGTCCATGCGCGAGATCGGCCAGGCCGTCGGCCTGTCCAGCACCTCCTCGGTCGCCCACCAGCTGATGGCCCTGGAGCGCAAGGGCTTCCTCCGCCGGGACCCGCACCGCCCGCGCGCCTACGAGGTCCGCGGCGTCGAGGTGGCCCGCCCCAACACCGCCGAGACGGCCGGCCGGCCGTCCACCTCCTACGTGCCGCTGGTGGGCCGGATCGCTGCCGGCGGGCCGATCCTGGCCGAGCAGACGGTCGAGGACGTCTTCCCGCTGCCCCGCCAGCTGGTCGGCGAGGGCGAGCTGTTCGCGCTCACCGTGCGCGGCGACTCGATGATCGAGGCGGCCATCTGCGACGGCGACTGGGTCACCGTGCGCCGCCAGCCGGTCGCCGAGAACGGCGACATCGTGGCCGCGATGATCGACGGCGAGGCCACCGTGAAGCGCCTCAAGCGCGAGGACGGCCGGATCTGGCTGATGCCGCACAACCCGGCGTACGAGCCGATCAACGGCGACAACGCGACCATCCTGGGGAAGGTTGTCGCGGTCCTGCGCCGCCTCTGACACCGGCCGGAAGGGCCCGAGGAGCGGTCGGCCGGAAGGGCCCGCCGCAGGACGGCCGAAGAGGGGCCCGAGGAACCGCACGGCCCCCGCACCACAACGGAGAGGGGCTCCACCGCGTAGGCGGGGAGCCCCTCCGTCGTTCTCCCCCGGGGCGGGCCCCGGGGAGCGGGCCTCAGCCCCGCTTCACGACCGGCCGCACGGGCGGCGCCGAGTCGTCGATCGCCGCGAGCGAGCGGCGCACCTGGTTGCGGTCCGTGGTGTACCAGAACTCGGGCATCGAGGAGCGGAAGAAGCTCCCGTACCGCTTGGTCTCCACCCGCGGGTCCAGCACCGCCACCACGCCCCGGTCGTCCGAGGCGCGCACCAGCCGGCCCGCGCCCTGCGCCATCAGCAGTGCCGCGTGCGTCGCCGCGACCGCCATGAAGCCGTTGCCGCCGCGCTGTTCGACGTCCTTCTGCCGGGCGCTCATCAGCGGGTCGTCCGGCCGCGGGAACGGGATCCGGTCCATCACGACCAGCTGGCAGGCCGAGCCGGGCACGTCCACGCCCTGCCAGAGCGAGAGCGTGCCGAACAGGCAGGTGGTCGCGTCCGAGGCGAACTCGCGGATCAGCTCGCCCAGGGTGTCCTCGCCCTGGAGCAGGATCCGCTGGTCCAGCCGCTCCCGCATCGCCTCGGCGGCCGTCTGGGCGCCGCGCATCGAGGAGAACAGGCCCAGGGTCCGCCCGCCGGCCGCACCGATCAGCTCGGCCAACTCGTCCAGCATGTCGGGCCGTTCCGGGTCGCGCCCGGGATCGGCCAGGTGCTTGGCGACGTACAGGATGCCCTGCTTGGGGTACTTGAACGGCGAGCCGACGTCGATCCCGCGCCAGTGCGGGACGGCGTCCTCGCCGAACCCGGGGCCGGGCTCCGGGTTGTCCCCGGCGGTGCGGACGTCCGGCAGCCGCGCCTCGGAGGGCAGGCCGACGGAGGCGGCGACGCCGGTGAAGTCCCCGCCGAGCTTGAGGGTGGCCGAGGTGAGGACGACCGAGCGCTCCTTGTACAGCCCCTCGCGCAGCAGTCCGGAGACGCTCAGCGGGGCGACCCGCAGCGAGGCGGTGCCCAGCCCGTAGCGGTCGCTGCGCTCGATCCAGACCACGTCGTACTCGGAGTCCTCCAGCAGCCGCTCGGCGGTCTCGTGCAGCGTCTCGGCGGAGGCCATCGCCTGCTTGCGGACGGCGTCCTCGTCGCTGAGGCCCTTGTCCCTGGTCTCGCCGAGCGAGGAGATCACCTGGCGGGAGGCGTCCCGGATCGCGGTGACCGCGTACGCCAGGTACTCGGGCAGTTCCTCGACCCGGCCGGGCTGGGCGGTCTCCATCAGGCCGTGGTAGTTCTCGGCGGCGGCCTGGAGGGCGTCCACGGCCTTCTCGTTGGCGAGCCGGGCGGCCCGCTTCACCGCCCGGTTGACCGCGCCGACGGTCAGCTCGGCGGTGGCCGCGCCGGTGACCCGGTTGACCAGTTCGTGCGCCTCGTCGACGATCAGCAGCCCGTGTTCGGGCAGCACCGGCGCGCCCTCGATCGCGTCGATCGCCAGCATCGCGTGGTTGGTGACCACGACGTCGGCGAGCTTGGCCCGCTCGCGGGCCTTCTCGGCGAAGCAGTCCTGGCCGTACGCGCAGCGGGTGGCGCCCAGGCACTCCTTGGAGGTGACCGCCAGCTGCGCCCAGGCCTTGTCGGAGACGCCGGGGCTGAGGTCGTCGCGGTCGCCGGTGTCGGTCTCCTCGGCCCAGTCGCGCAGCCGCAGGACGTCCTGCCCGAGCTTGCCGGTGGGCCCGCCGAGCGCGTCCACCGGGTCGAAGAGGCCTTCGCCCTCCTCGCTCGGGGTGCCCTCGTTGGCCCGGTGCAGGCACAGGTAGTTGGAGCGGCCCTTGAGCATCGCGTACAGCGGCCGGCGGCGCAGCACCGGGTGCAGCGCCTCGACGGTGCGCGGCAAGTCCCGTTCCACCAACTGGCGTTGCAGGGCCAGGGTGGCGGTGGCGACCACCACGCGGTCCCCGTGGGCGAGCGCGGGCACCAGGTAGGCCAGGGACTTTCCGGTGCCGGTGCCGGCCTGGACGAGCAGGTGCTCGCCGTGGTCGACGGCGTCGGCGACGGCCTCGGCCATCCGGGCCTGGCCGGCGCGCTCCACGCCGCCGACGGCCGCCACGGCGGCGTGCAGCAGCTCGGGGATCTGCGAGCGGGGGACGGCGACGGGCTCGCCGGCGTCTTCGCCGAGGTCCGCCGCGAGCTGGGATTCGGAGTCGTTCGTCATGACCCTCCCAGCCTACGGGGCGGGGGTGACAATCCGGTCCCGTCGCACGGGCAGCCGGACGTCCACGGTCACCAGCGCGTTGGGCACGGTCCCGAACCGGGCGGCGTGCGGGCGGTGCGGGCGGTCCTGGTAGCCGTCGAGGAGCAGCCGGTTGCGGTTGAGGCAGAGCCGGTCGAGCCGGGGCCGGAACAGGTCGAACAGCTCGAAGCGCTCGCGCAGCTCGGGGAAGCGGTCCTGGTGGCGGTGGATCTCGGCGCGCAGCAGGGCCCAGAACTCGGCCTCGGGCAGTCCGGCCTGGGCTTCCAGCAGCGGGGCGAGGTAGCGGAAGACGCCGATGAACAGCCCGGAGTGGATGAACTGGCAGAGCCCCTCGGGGGGCTCCCGGAGCAGGACGCCGGCCACGTCGGCGGGCAGGTCCCGCAGCTCGGGCAGGTCGTGCGCGCTGAGGTTGACGTCGTCCACGAAGTCCTTGACCGCGAGCCGGGTCGGGGTGTCCCGCTCGTCGAAGACGACGATGGCGTTCTCGCCGTGCGGGGAGAAGACCAGCCCGTACCGGTAGAGGAAGTGCAGCAGCGGCGGGAGCATCGCGGCGAACAGCCGGCCGGTCCACTCGGCCGGGGTGAGGCCGGAGCGGGCGATCAGTTCGGCGGCGAGCGCGCGCCCGTCGGAGCCGGTCTGCAGCAGGGCGGCCAGGGTGCGGGCGCGTTCGCCGCCGTCCAGGCAGGGGCCGAGCGGTTCGCGCCAGATCGCGCCGAGCAGTTCCTTGTACTGGTAGGGCGCCTCGGGCATCTCCCGGTACAGCGGGTGGTCGACGGTGACGGAGGCGATCTCGCCGAGCAGGATCACCCGGCACTCGTCGCGCAGGAACGGGTCGGCGTCGCGCAGGCCGAGCAGCCAGGCGGTGACGGCGGGCGCGGCGAGGGTGCGTTCGGTGGGCAGGCCGCGCCAGACCAGGGTGTTGAGGATCGACAGCGGCAGTTTGACGGTGCAGCGTTCGGGGTGGGCGGTGTTGAAGAAGGAGCGGATGGACTGCTGGGGCAGCCGTGGGTCGCCGTCCGAGGGCAGTGGGACGATCTCGCCGGAGGCGATCCAGGGCGCGAACAGCGGCAGGACCGTCTCGTCCCACTGCCAGGGGTGGACGGGCAGCAGCAGGTAGTCGTCGGCGTCCGGGCCGAGGGCGGCGCGCAGCGCGTCCACGTCGTCCAGTTCGCGGGCGTACAGCTGCTCGGGCCGTTCCAGGCCGGGGACGCCCCGGTACTCGGCGAGCCGACGGTGGACGGCGATCCAGGGCAGCGGGCGCGGGCTGCGGGCTTCCGGGGTCCAGCGGGCGGCGTCGCCGGCGGAGAAGCCGATCCGGCCCTTGCTGGGGACGATCCAGGGGTGGCCGCCCTGCCGGCCCTCCAGTTCGGCGTGGTCGAGTCCGGCGAGTTCGGCGGCGGTGAGCTCGGTGGCGAGCTGGCGGGCGTCGGCGGTCAGGGTGGCGGAGAGTTCGCGGATCAGGTGGGCGGTGGTCTCGGCGCGCATCCCGAGGGTCTGCCGGGCGTAGGGGAGGAAGCGCAGCGGGTCCAGGCCGTCGGGGCGGGAGCAGCGGACGGACTCCGGGTCGACCTGCCAGCTGTCGTAGGCGCCGCGCCGGGCGGTGAAGCGGTACTCGGCCTCGGGCAGTTTCAGCAGGTACTCGCCGTCGAGGGCGCCGGGGACGGGGGTGAGCAGTTCCTCGTAGGCGAACTCGCCGAGCATCTTGGCCAGCAGGGCGCGGCCGGCCCGCCGCCAGTTCCCGGCGGTGAGGTGCGGGGGCAGGTAGAGCGGCGGTTCAGCGGCCGACGGTTGCGGCACGGGTCAGCTCCTGGGGGCGGGGGACGGCGGGGGTGCTGTTCGGGACAGCGGGGGCGGGCGGCGCGAAGCCGGTCCAGGCGGTGCGGTCGGGCAGCCGGTGGACGGTCCGGCCGGTGACGGCGTTGAGGATCACGGCGGCCCGGTGGGCGCCGAGCCCGAGGTCGGGGGTGCCGACGCCGTGGGTGTGCAGTTCGGCGTTCTGGACGTAGAGGCCGCCGGTGAGGCCGGGCCGGGTGGCGACCCGGTGGTCGAGGTCGACGCGGTAGCGGCCGGCCTCGTCCCAGTCGATCAGGTCGGCGAGCGGTTCGAGCGCGGCCGGGCGGGCGGCCCGGTAGCCGGTGGCGAGGACCACGGCGTCGGTGCGCAGGACGTGTTCGGCGCCGGAGTCGGTGTGCCGGCAGCGCAGTTCGAGGCCGCCGCAGGGGCCGGGGCGGGCGTCGGTGACGGCGGTGCCGGGGGTGATCTCGACCGGGGCGGTGTCGATCGGGCGGCCGATGGTGCGCTCGTAGAGGTGGTCGTGGATGTCGGCGAGGGTCTCGGCGCTGGCGGCCTTGTGCAGCTGCCACTGGGCGGTGACCAGGGCGTCCCGGACCGGGCCGGGCAGGCCGTGGAAGTAGCGGGTGTAGTCGGGGGTGAAGTGCTCCAGGCCGAGCTTGGAGTACTCCATCGGGGCGAGGGCGCGGGTGCGGGTGAGCCAGCGCAGCCGGACGCCGTCGTCCTGGTGGCGGCGGAGCAGGTCGAGGAAGACCTCGGCGCCGGACTGCCCGCTGCCGATCACGGTGATGTCCCGGGCGCCGGCCAGGTCGGCGCGGCGGTCCAGGTAGTCGGCGGAGTGGAAGGCCCGCGGGTGTCCGGCCAGTGCGGCGAAGGCCTCGGGCAGGACGGGCCGGGTGCCGACGCCGAGGGCGAGGTTCCGGGCCCGTACGGAGGAGCGCCGGCCGGTCGCGGTGTCGGTGAGCTCGACCCGGTAGTACGGGCCGTCCTCCGCCGTCGCGGCCCAGTGCAGGGCGGTGACCTCGGCGCCGAAGCGGCAGTTGGCCAGCCGTTCGGCGGCCCAGCGGCAGTAGTGGTCGTACTCGCGGCGCGGCAGTTGGAAGCGCTCGGCGAAGTAGAACGGGAACAGCCGGTCCTGCTGGCGCAGGTAGTTGAGGAAGGACCACGGGTTGGTCGGGTCCACCAGGGAGACCAGGTCGGCGAGGAACGGCACCTGCATCCGGGCCCCGTCGACCAGCATCCCGTGGTGCCAGCGGAACTCCGGGCGCTGGTCGCAGAAGAGCGTGCGCAGGCCGGGGACGGGCTCGGCGAGCGCGGCGAGCGAGAGGTTGAACGGGCCGATGCCGACGCCGAGCAGGTCGTACGGCGGCGGGGGTGCTGGGGTGTCCACGGGGAGTCCTAGACGGGGTCGGGGTCGGGGTTCGGGCGGAGGCCGGGGCGGGTCCGGGGTCGGGGTCCGGGGCGGGTCCGGGCGGAGGCCGGGGTCAGGCGGCCCGGTCGCGCACCATCAGGGCGGCCCGCTTGTCGGGCAGGTCGAGCTCCCCGGCCGCCCGGAACCCGGCCCGTTCGAAGGCCCGGACCGAGCGCCGGTTGCGGACGTCCGGTTCGGCGACGACCCGTTCGCAGGCCGGCCGGCGGCGCAGGATGCGCTCCGCGAGGGCGGCGAGCAGGACGGCGCCCAGTCCGCGGCCGCGGCTGGCGGCCGGGCCGAGCAGCAGGTGGACGCCGGTGTCGTGCGGCCGGGCCGGGTAGTGCCCGGCCAGCGGGTCGAGGTCGGCGCGGTAGACCTCCCAGTAGCTGATCGGCTCGCCGTCGAGCAGGCCGAGGCAGGGGAGGCTGCGGCCGTCGCCGTCCAGTTGGGCCCGGACGTGGCGGTCGGTGGCCTCCGGCGGCCCCGCGAGTTCCCAGAAGGCGGCGACCTCGGGGTCGTTCATCCAGCCGGCGAGCAGGTCCAGGTCGGCGGGCAGCCGGACCGGGCTGAGCCGGAACTCGCCGGCCGGGGTGGGGATCGCGCCCCACCCGGGCACGTCGTCCAGCATCAGCGGCCCGCCACCGGGTTGGGGATGTCCACGTACACGGACTGGCTGGCGACCGGTCCGACCAGCTCGTCCATGCCGTTGATCCGGGTCAGCAGGTTGGCCTTGCAGGGCAGGGTGGGCGCGTCCAGCAGCAGCCGGGGCAGCGCGGAGCCGGTCGCGGCGGCGCGCGGTCCGGCCAGGAAGCGGCGCAGCGCGGCCAGCAGCACCGTCTCGTCGGCGAGCCGCTGGGAGCCGAAGGCGCCGATCAGGCCGAGGACGTGGTTGATGCCGAGGTAGTAGGCGAAGTGGTGGTCGATCACCGGGTCGGGCAGGAAGGTGTCGCTCTCGGCGCCGAGCCCGGGCAGCCGGGCGGTGAGCCGGTCGGCGGCGCTCTCCCGGTAGTAGTAGCCCTGGTTGTCGCGGTAGCGGCCGCCGTCGGGCCAGCCGTCCTCGTCCAGCAGGACGATGCTGTTCTGCTGGTGCGCCTCCAGGGCGATGCCGCCCCGGCCGTCCAGCCACAGGACGGGCAGCACGACCGCGTCCAGGTAGCGCAGGAACCATTCGGCGGCCACCGTGGGCAGCGGACGGCCGCAGCGCGCGGCGAGCGTCCGCAGGATGTCGCCCAGCCGGGACGGCACGGTGTCGCCGGTGCCGAGCGGCTGTTCGGCGACCAGTCCGGCGACGCACAGCGCGCGCTCGGCCGGGGCGAAGGGCTGGGCGCGCAGCACGGTGTCCAGGCCGCCCGGGTCGCCGAGCGAGGGGTGGTCGACGCCGATCCAGGCCGGGTCCCGGACGATGTCGAAGCCGGGGTGGGCGGCCCGCCACTCGGCGGCGAGCCCGCTCTCCAGCAGCCGGTGCACCTCCAGGCCGCGGTGCAGTTCCTTGCGCAGGTTCTCCCGGCGGGAGTTGGTGATCCGCAGGCCGAGCGAGAGCTTGAGCATCCAGGGGGTGCCGGGCCGGTAGACGGTGCGCACCGAGGAGGTGGGGTACCAGGGTTCGCCGGCCGGGCCGAGGTCGTGCAGCAGCCCGTCGGCGAGCAGCGCGGCGACGGCCGGGCGGTGGGCGAGTTCGCGGGCCTGCCAGGGGTGCAGGGGCAGGGCGGCGGTGCCGGGCGGCAGGGCGAGGCCGCCGCCGAGCAGGCCGGCGGTGAGCCGGTCGGCGCTCTGCTCGACGGCGGAGCCGGCGGCGAGCAGTTCGCGGTCGGCCGCGAACCAGTGGAGCTGGAAGGAGCCGTGCAGTTCGGGCGAGTAGGCGGCGCTCTGGGCCGGGCCGAGGCCGTCGCGGCTCTTCGGGGTGGGGTGCAGCGGGTGGCCGAGCAGCAGGGACTGTTCGGCGGCGAGGAAGTGCGAGCGTTCGGGCCCGCCGGCCGGGGCCGCGGTCCGTCGGTGGGCGAGGATCTCGGCGGTGCGGACGACCGAGTCGGCGACCCGGGCGGCGAGGTCGGCGACCTGCCCGGGGTCGGGCCGGTCGGCGGCCGCGGCGGCGAGCAGCGCGGCGGCGGTGACCGCGTCCACGGGGGCGGCGGCGCTCCCGTCGCCGGCCGAGATGGTGGCCGGGCCGAAGCGGTGCCAGCCGCCGGGCGACCAGTGGCGGACCGGGGCGGTGAGCCGGGCGGCGCCGCCGAGGACGGCGATCCGCAGCCGGTCGCCGGGCCCGGGCCGGGCGCCGGTCTCCCGGGTCCAGCAGCGCAACAGGGCTTCCAGCGCGGCCTGTTCGGCGGCGACCGCGGGGTCGTGGTGCAGCAGCGGGTCGGGCTCGTGCGCCCGCTCCACGGTCAGCGGCGGTGCGGGCGGGGCTCCGGTGAGGGCGATGCTCAAGGCTGCTCCTTGGGGCGCGTGGGGGTGCCGACGCGCACGGGTGGAGAAGGGTTCCGGCGGGCGCTCGCACCGTCGCGTCAGGTAAGGGTTACCTATCCCTGAGGGGTGATCACAAGGACGGCTCACTCGTCCGGGTGAAGATCGGGGATTGTCCGCCGCCGGACCCGGAGGCCCTGCTGCGCCTGCGCGCCGACCGGGCCCGCATCACGGATCGGTGACCTCCGGCCGGTGCCGCAACCCGGGGGGCGGGCAAGGCCGTCCTCGTCTGCGATGGAAGACTCCAGGGCGGCGGACCGCCGCACCACAGACCGATCGAGCACAGACCGACCGAGCACAGGGGGAAGCGCACAGATGCCTACGATCCACCGGTCAGCCCTGGCCGCCGCCGTGGTCGCGGGAGCCCTGCTCGCCGTCAGCGCCTGCGGGCCTGACGGCCCGGCGGGCGACGGGGGCGCCAACGCGGCACCGCCGGCGGCCTCGGCGACCGGCAGCACCGGGGGAGGCGGCGTGATCGGCGGGATCACCCTGCCGTCCGGCCTGCCGACCGGCCTGCTGGAGGGCCTGCCGAAGTCCTGGGACGACCTGAAGAAGTGGAAGTTCGACGACTGGGACAAGTGGGCGTCCAAGCACGTCTTCCACAACCCGGTGGTGCAGGACTTCTGGGACCCGGACAAGATGGGCGACTCCAAGCCCGCCGAGCCGGCCCCGCCCACCGCCAAGCCCGCCCCGACGACGCCCGCGCCCGCCACCGACGACGGCGTGACCGACCCGGAGCCGGCCGTCGTCAAGGCCGTCACCGTGCCCCGCCCGTACACCAAGCAGCCCTCCGGCAAGGTGTTCTTCTCCGCCCAGGGCGGCCGCGGCAACTGCTCGGCGACGGTGATCGCCGACCCGCAGCACCCCGGCAGGAGCAACCTGGTCTGGACGGCCGGCCACTGCGTGCACGAGGGCAAGGGCGGGAACTTCTACAAGGACCTGGTCTTCGTGCCCGCCTACAACAACTCGGGCGCCTCCAGCGGCGGCAAGCGGGCCCCGCTCTCCGAACTCGCCCCGCTCGGCACCTGGTGGGCCGACCAGGTCACCACCTCGCCGCAGTGGATGGTCGAGGGCGGCGGCACCGGCAACGCCGCCAACCAGTACGACTTCGCCGTGATGCGCGTGCACAACCAGAACGACACCGGCAAGTCCCTGGAGGAGACGGTCGGTTCGGCCGTCCCGGTGTGGTTCGACGCGCCGCGCGACAAGCTCGCCGTATCGGCCGTCGGCTACCCGCTGCTCAAGCCGTTCGACGGCCAGGAGCTGTACAAGTGCGACGGCGGCAGGCCGACCCGGCTCTCCTTCGACGCCAAGCGCCCCTCGATGCTCACCATCGGCTGCGACATGACCCAGGGCTCCAGCGGCGGCGGCTGGTTCGCCACCATGCCGGACGGGCGGACGGCCCTGGTCAGCAACACCTCGATCGGCACCCAGGAGCACACCTCGCTGAGCGGCCCGTACCTGGAGGCGGTCGCCAAGCAGGCCCTGGACTGGATCTCCAGGAAGCAGTAGCCGCCGCGAGGGGGCGGAACGGAACCACCAGCACAGCACGGGGGACGATGCACCATGCCGAGGACCACCAGCCGCGGGCGCCGGGCCCGGACGGCCGGCGCCGCGCTGCTCGCCACGACCGCCCTCGCCGCGGCCGGGTGCGGCCCGGACGGCCCGGCCCGGCCCGCCGGCACGCCCCACGCCCTGCCCAAGTCCGCGCCCACCAGCCTGGGCGACCTGACGGGCTGGAAGCTGGAGGACTGGACGAAGTACGTCGCCGACAGCCGGTTCGCCAACGAGACCGCCCCGGGCTACTGGTCGGCCGCCCGGATGGACGCCGCCAGGCCCCGGCCAACCCCGGAGTACTCGCTCGCCTCCCCCGCCGCCGCCGGCGTGGACCGGGACCCGGCGCCGGCCGCCGTCCCGGCCAAGCCGCAGCCGCACCCGTACGGCCAGGCCGCCGCCGTGGTCGGCCGGCTGTTCGTGACCACGCCCCAGGGCGACGCGGCCTGCTCGGCCACCGTGGTCGCCGACCCGCTCAACCCCGGCCGCAGCAACCTCGTCTACACGGCCGCGCACTGCCTGCACGACGGCCGGGGCGGCGGCTGGCTGAAGAACCTGGTCTTCGTGCCGGGCTTCAACCGGGACGGCCAGGCGAACCACGGCAAGCCGTACCCCGAGCAGCAGGCCGCCCCGTACGGCCGGTGGACGGCGGTGCGCGCGCTGGTGTCCCCGACCTGGCTCCAGGAGAGCGGCGTCGGCGCGCACAGCCAGTTCGACTACGGGATCCTGCGGGTGCGCGCCGAGGGCGGCGCCGGGACGTCCCTGGAGGAGGCGGTCGGCGGCTCGGTCCCGGTCTGGTTCAACGCCCCGCGCGACCAGGTCACCTCGGTCGCCGCCTACGGCTACCCGGCCGAGCGGCCCTTCGACGGCATGGAGCTGGACCACTGCGACTCCCCGGTCCCGCCCGCCCGGCTCTCCTTCGACCGGACCCGCCCGACGATGTACGTGATCGGCTGCACGATGACCGGCGGGGCCGGCGGCGGCGGCTGGTTCGTCACCAAGGACGGCAAGCCCAACCTGGTCAGCGTCGTCGCGCTCGGCGACCGCAACCCGGCCGGGTACCGGGCCGGGCCCTCGCTGCAGGAGCAGGCCAAGCAGGCCTTCGACTACTTCGCCAAGAACGTCAGGTAGCCGAGGACGTCAGGTAGCCGAGGAGGCCGGCCGGCGAGGAACGCCGGGCGGCCGCGCCCCGACGGCACGCGAACGGCCGGCATGCGAAGGGCCCCGGGACGCGTGCGTCCCGGGGCCCTTCGGAGCTTCGGCCTCAGCCCTTCAGCGCCACCGCGAAGAGCTCCAGCTCGGCGGCCAGCTCGGCCTGCACCTTGGCGTGCAGCAGCGTGCCCTCGCCGGTGTGCTCGGCGGAGAGCAGCTCGCCCTCCGCGTGCACCCGGGAGACCAGCGCGCCCTGGGTGTACGGCACCAGCACCCGCACCTCGACGGCCGGACGCGGCAGCTCGTCGTCGATGAGCTTCAGCAGCTCGTCGATGCCCGCGCCGCTGCGGGCCGACACCACGATGGCGTGCGGCTCGCGGCGCAGCAGGCGCTGCAGCACGTGCGGGTCGGCGGCGTCCGCCTTGTTGATGACGACGATCTCCGGCACGGCCTGCGCGTCGACCGAGACGATGACCTCGCGGACGGCGGCGAGCTGGGTCTCCGGCTCGGGGTGCGAGCCGTCCACGACGTGCAGGATCAGGTCGGCGTCGGCGACCTCCTCCATGGTCGAGCGGAAGGCCTCGACCAGGTGGTGCGGCAGGTGCCGGACGAAGCCGACGGTGTCGGCCAGGGTGTAGACCCGCCCGCTCGGCGTCTGGGCCCGGCGCACGGTCGGGTCCAGGGTGGCGAACAGCGAGTTCTCCACCAGGACGCCCGCGCCGGTGAGCCGGTTGAGCAGGGAGGACTTGCCGGCGTTGGTGTACCCGGCGATGGCCACGGACGGCACCTGGTGGCGCTTGCGCTCCTGGCGCTTGGTGTCGCGGCCCTTCTTCATGTCGGCGATCTCCCGGCGGAGCTTCGCCATCTTCTCGCGGATCCGGCGCCGGTCGGTCTCGATCTTGGTCTCACCGGGACCGCGGGTGGCCATGCCGCCGCCGGACGAGCCGGAGCCGCCACCGCCCATCTGCCGGGACAGCGACTGGCCCCAGCCGCGCAGGCGCGGCAGCATGTACTGCATCTGGGCGAGCGAGACCTGCGCCTTGCCCTCCCGGGACTTGGCGTGCTGGGCGAAGATGTCCAGGATCAGGGCCGTCCGGTCGACGACCTTGACCTTGACCACGTCCTCCAGGTGGATCAGCTGACCGGGCGTGAGCTCACCGTCGCAGACCACGGTGTCGGCGCCGGTGGAGGCGACGATGTCGCGCAGCGCCTGCGCCTTGCCGGAGCCGATGTAGGTGGCCGCGTCGGGCTTGTCGCGGCGCTGGATGACGCCGTCGAGCACCTCGGAGCCGGCGGTCTCGGCGAGCGCGGCGAGCTCCGCCATGGAGTTCTCCGCCTCCTCCAGCGTGCCGTCGGTCCAGACGCCGACGAGCACCACGCGCTCCAGGCGGAGCTGGCGGTACTCGACCTCGGTGACGTCTTCGAGTTCGGTGGAGAGGCCGGCGACCCGGCGGAGGGCGGCGCGCTCACTGCGGTCGTACTGGTCGCCGTCGTAGTGGTTGCCGAGGTCCTCGTCGATGGCCGCGAGGTCCTCGTCCATGAGGGCTTCCGCCCGCATGCCGTCGAGGCGGCGCGGCGCGTCGGCGTGGTCGCGGGTGTCGAACGTGGAGGTCATTCTGTCCTTTGGCTGCAGGTATGGGTGGCCTTCGGGGACCGTCGGGTGCGGTCCCCTACGGAGTCTGCCCAGCTGCCGCCCCGGCTACCGTCCGGGCGGGGTGAGCTACCCCTGGGTCCTCGGGATGCTCCGGGGCTCCTGTGCCCTGTGAACGCCGTGGACCGGCCGTGAATTCCCCATGATGGTCGCACGCCCGGCGCGGGCCGGTCATCCCATTTCCCCTGCGCGGCGGCCCCGGGGCGCGGGCCCGCGGCCTGGTCCGCCCCGGCCCCGCCCCGGCCCCTACCCCAGCCCCGGGGCGTGCGGCCGGTTCACGTCGTACACCCCGGAGACCCGCAGCATCGCCCGCATCAGCCCGGGCAGCGCGCCCGGCTCCGGCAGTTCGACGGTGTAGGTGTGCCGGACCCGCGACTCCTGCGGCGGCTCGACCTCGGCCGAGACGATGCCGACGCCCTCGGCGGAGATCGCCGCGGTGAGGTCAGCGAGCAGCCGGGGCCGGTTGAGCGCCTCGGCCCGCAGGGTGGCCCGGTGCCCGGGCGCCGGGGCGTCCTGCGGCTGCCAGCGGACCTCCAGCGCGGCCCGCCCGTCGGCCCGCATCCGCTCCCCGGCCGGGCAGCCGGTGCGGTGCACGGCCACCGCGCCGCCGCGGATCGGGTAGCCGGAGACCTCGTCCGGGGGCACCGGCGTGCAGCAGCGCGCCAGCCGGACCGTCGCGCCCGGCCGTCCGGTGACCGCGACCGGGGCGGCCCGGCGGGCCGGGGCGGTGCCCGCCGGGGCCGTGCCGCCCTGCGCGGTGCGGCGCCCGGCCGGGCCGGTGCGGACCGCCGGCAGCCGGGCCGGGGGGTCGGCCAGCCAGCGTTCGATGGCCAGCCGGGCGGCGGGGGTGCGGGCGTGCGCCAGCCATTCGGGGGCGGGACCGGAGGGCTGCCCGCCGCCCGCCGGGAGGGTCTCGGTGAGGACCGCGATCAGGTCGCCGTCCTCCAGCACGGTGGAGAGCGCGCTGAGCCGCCCGTTGACCCGGACGCCGATACATCGGTGGCCGGTGTCCTCGCCGAGCAGGTAGGCGGCGTCCACACAGGTGGCGCCGGCCCTCAGCTGAAGCGTTTCGCCGCTCTCCGTCACCACGGTGATCTCGCGGTCTCCGGCCAGGTCGGCGGTGAGCGCGGACCAGAAGGCGTCCGGGTCGGGGGTCTCCTGCTGCCACTCCAGCAGCCGGCTGAGCCAGCCCGGCCGGGCCGGGTCGGTGCGGTCCAGCTCGTCGGCGTCCTGGACGGCGCCGGCCGGGGACGGGTCGCCGAGCGCGACCACCCCGGTCTCGGCGACGGCGTGCATCCGGCGGGTGCGGACCAGCACCTCGACCACCGCGCCGCCGCTGAGCGCCACGGCGGTGTGCAGCGACTGGTACAGGTTGAACTTGGGCGCGGCGACGAAGTCCTTGAACTCCCCCGGCAGCGGCGTCCAGCAGGTGTGCAGTTCGCCGAGCACGGCGTAGCAGTCGGCGTTCTCCTCGACCACCACCAGCAGCCGCCCGAAGTCGGCCGGCCTGGGCTCCTGCGGACGGCCGTCCGGCCCGGGCCCGCCGGAGCGCTTGAGCAGCGCCCGGTGCAGCGAGACGCAGTGCCGGGGCCGTACGGTCACCTCGGCGGCCACCCCGGTCTCGGCCAGCTGGCGGGCCAGCTGCCGGGCGAAGGGCTCCAGCAGGGCGTCCGGCTCGGCCTCGTGACCGGCCATCAGGGCGCGGGTGCGGGCGTGCTCCTCGGGGTGCAGGGTGGCGAAGACGATGTCCTCCAGCTCCGCCTTGAGCACCTGGATGCCGAGCCGCTCGGCCAGCGGGATCAGCACGTCCCGGGTGACCTTGGCGATCCGCACCTGGCTGGCCGGCTTCATGTGCCGGATGGTGCGCATGTTGTGCAGCCGGTCGGCCAGCTTGATCACCATCACCCGGACGTCGTCCCCGGTGGCGACCAGCATCTTGCGGAAGGTCTCCGCCTCGGCGGCGGCGCCGAAGTCGACCTTCTCCAGTTTCGTCACCCCGTCGACCAGGTAGGCGACTTCGGGACCGAACCCGGCGCCCACCTGGTCCAGTGTCAACTCGGTGTCCTCGACGGTGTCGTGGAGCAGCGAGGCGACCAGGGTGGTGGTCCCGGCGCCGAGTTGGGCCAGGATCATGGTGACGGCCAGCGGGTGGGTGATGTACGGCTCGCCGCTCTTGCGCTTCTGGCCGCGGTGGCTGGCCTCGGCGAGCCGGTACGCCCGGGCGAGCAGGCCGAGGTCGCCCTGCGGATGGTGCTCCCGGTGGACCCGGACGAGCGGCTCCAGGGCGTCGGGCACGAGCGGCCGGCCGGTGGCCAGTAACGCGGCCCGCCCGGCCCGGCCGAGGGCGGCCCGGCCGAGCTCTCCGAGGGGCCTCCTGGCCCCGGCCTGCCGTACGGTCGTCGGCTGCCCCGTCAGGGACTGCCCGGCTTCGATGGTCATCGGCGCACCTCCGGCAACGGTCGCCGGGCGCTACCCCTCCCCGTGGGGTGATCGACCCGGTGGTCCATGCTACCGAGCAGAGCACGTTCCGCGACGCCGTGATTCCCGTCCGCGACCGGTATCACCCGATCGGGGGGATTCGTCGCCGTACGAAGTGGGCAAACCGGGCTGTCAGCTCCGCTGCAGCGACGCCCACCAGCGCTCGTCCAGCCGCCCCTCGGCCACGATCACCGCCGGCCCGGCCATCTCCACCCGGCCGTCCGGGTGCTCGGTGATGACCAGCCGGCCGCCCAGCACGTCCACGGTGTACGCGACGGCCTCACCGGTGACCGCCGGGTCGGCGCCGTCCCGGCGGATGGCGGCCACCGCGACGGCACAGGCCCCGGTGCCGCAGGACCGGGTCTCGCCCGAGCCGCGCTCGTGCACCCGCATCGCGACGTGCCGCGGCCCTCGGTCCACCACGAACTCGACGTTGACGCCCTCCGGATAGGCGCCCGCGGGGCTCGTCAGCGGCGCGGTGAACAGGTCCCCGGCGTGGTCCAGGCTCTCGACGAAGGCCACCGCGTGCGGGTTGCCCATGTTGACGTTCAGCGCCGGCCAGCGCCGCTCGCCGACCGCGACCTCGATGCCGTCCGGCCCGGGCAGCCGCGCGCGGCCCATGTCGATGGTGACGTCGCCGGGCGTGCCGTCCTCGGCGGCCTCGGCGACGGTCGCGGCGAGCACCCCGGAGCGGGTGGCGACCGCCAGCACGCCGGGCTTCGCCAGGCCGGCCTCGACCAGGAAGCGGGCGAAGACCCGCAGGCCGTTGCCGCACATCTCGGCGACGCTGCCGTCGGAGTTGCGGTAGTCCATGAACCACTCGGCGCGGTCGGCGAGTGCCGCGGCGGCCGGGTCGGCGGCCGAGCGGACCACGCGCAGCAGCCCGTCACCGCCGATGCCGGCCCGCCGGTCGCACAGCGCGGCGACGGTCTCGGGGCCGATCTCCAGGGCGCCGTCCGGGTCCGGGAGGATGACGAAGTCGTTCTGGGTGCCGTGCCCCTTGAAGAAGGGGACGCCGTGCTGCTGGGGAGAGGATGCGCTCACCCCTCCGATGGTACTGAGGCCCCGGGCACCGAGGCCCCGCCGCCGGTACCGAGGCCCTACCGCAGGGAGGCGACCCGCCAGACCGCGAGCGCGCAGGCGACCAGCGCGATCAGGGTGTAGACCACGATCGCCTTCCAGCCGGCCCGCTGCCGGGAGCCCCGGCGCGGCAGCCCGGGCCACTTGTAGCCGGCGTGCCGGGCGGCCATCGCGCCCCAGCCGACCGAGGCCGCGGTGAACAGCAGCCCGAGCATCCCGACCATGGTGGCACGCGCCCCGGCCGAGCCGAAGGCGAGCGGGAAGGCGAACATCAGCGAGCCGAGGGTGCCGAGCAGGGCGATCGGCAGGGTCTGCCACCAGCGCAGCCGGCGCAGCGGGCGGATCTCCCGCTCGTGCACCGCGCCGCTGGGCGGGGTGCGGGTGTCCAGGGCCGGCGTCGCGACCGCGTAGGAGGTCGGCGCCTCCAGTCCGGTCAGCACCGGGAGGTCGCCCATCGTCGACTCGTCGAACTCCTCGGCCGGGGCGGTGACGCTCCCGCTCTGACCGGAGTCGGGGCCGGTACCCGTCGACACACGGCCTCCCCTGACAGTTCGACACGAGCGGACTCGCGGCCGGGCACGGTCGGCCCCTCCGGCCGACCCCTATGGCATCGATGATGGCATGTCCAGGGGGGCGTTCCGGGCCTGACCGGGGTCGACGGGTGATCCGTGGCCATCACGTGATCGGGCCGTGACCGCCGGTTCGTTCTGCACGGCCACCTGCGCGCGCAGGTGCACCGCCGAATTGGCCGGAACCCGTCCTACGAGGCCGGAACTTCCTGACGGTCGATCAGTTCCAGGGCGGTCCCCAGCAGCTCGACGGGGTCGGTGCCGGCCGGCCGGGACAGCCAGTGGATGCGGTCGTCCCGGCGGAACCAGGACTCCTGACGGCGGGCGAAGCGCTTGGTCGCGCGGACGGTCTCGGCCCGCGCCTCCTCCTCGGTGCACTCGCCGGCGAAGTGGTCGAGCACCTGCTGGTAGCCGAGGGCCCGGGAGGCGGTCCTGCCCTCGCGCAGCCCGGCCGGCTCCAGCGCCCGCACCTCGTCGAGCAGCCCGGCCTCCCACATCCGGTCGACCCGCAGGGCGATCCGCTCGTCCAGCTCGGGGCGCGGCACGGCGACGCCGATCTGAACCGTCTCGTACACGGCGGTGTTGCTCGGCAGGTTGGCGGTGAACGGCTGCCCGGTGATCTCGATGACCTCCAGCGCGCGGACGATCCGGCGGCCGTTGCCGACCAGGATCGCCTCGGCGGCGGCCGGGTCCAGCCCGGCCAGCCGCCGGTGCAGCGCATCCGGGCCGACCTGCTCCAGCTCGGCCTCCAGTCGGGCCCGGACCTCCGGGTCGGTGCCGGGGAACTCCATCTCGTCGATGGCCGCCCGGACGTACAGCCCGGAGCCGCCGACCAGGACGGGCGTGCGCCCGGCCGCGAGCAGCCGGTCGATCTCGGCCCGGGCCAGCCGCTGGTACTCGGCGACACTGGCGGCCTCGGTGACCTCCCAGACGTCCAGCAGGTGGTGCGGCACTCCGCCGCGCTCGTCGAGGGTGAGCTTGGCGGTCCCGATGTCCATGCCCCGGTACAGCTGCATCGAGTCGGTGTTGATCACCTCGCCGTCGAGGCTGCGGGCGATGGCGACGGCCAGGTCGGACTTGCCGGCGGCGGTCGCGCCGACGACCGAGACGACACGGGGAGGGACGGCCCGGGGAGGGACGGCACGCGGGGTACGGGAGCTGCTCACCGCTCCAGTCTCGCAAAAGCCCGGCGGCGGCGCGGACCGGGCTGCCGCACGCCCGCTCCTGCGCGACGATATGACTGTTTCCGGGAACGTTTCCGGACGTTTCCCCAGTTGATGCCCGGTTTGCGAACGCTTTGCCGGGTACGGACGTTGTGCGGGGAACGGGGCAGGACAGGAGACAGGGAAGGGTGAGACCGCCATGGGTCTGATGGACAACCTCAAGGGCAAGGCCGAGGAGCTCAAGGAGAAGGCGAGCGAACTGGCCGGCAAGCACAGCGACCAGATCGAGAAGGCCGTGGACAAGGCCGGCGGCGCGATCGACAAGGCGACCAAGGGCAAGTACAGCGACAAGATCGAGCACGGGGCCGACAAGGCCAAGGGCGCGGTCGGCGACTTCGCCCACAAGCCGAAGCCGGGCGAGCCGGAGCAGCCGCCGCGGGCCTGACCCCGCCGGGCCCGTCAGGCCCGCGGGCCCGTCACGACCGGGAGGGGCCCGTCACGACCAGGACGCCACCAGGTACCCGACCCCGTACGGCGCGTCCTGGTAGCCCAGCCGCCCGGTGAGGCCGGCGCCCTGCGCCGCGCCGGCCAGCACCTGCCAGGGCGCCCGGCCCTCGGCCTTGAGCTCGGCGGCCAGGTCCTGGTCCAGGGCGGCGAGCGCGGGCAGGTCGGCCGAGCCGAGGGCGGCGGCCAGGGCGGCGTCGAAGCCCTCGGCCCGCTCGTCCAGGTAGCCGGGCGCCTTCACCGAGCGGCAGGCGCTGCCGTCGCCGAGCACCAGCAGGGCGACCCGGTCGGCGAGCCCGGCCAGGCCCTGGCCGAGGCCGAGCATCCGGTCGGCCGGGGCGTCGGCGGGCACCGCGCAGGCGTGCGTCGGCAGGGTCACCCCGGCGCGCTCCAGCAGCCAGGCGCCGACGGTCAGCGAGGGCGCCAGCTCCGGCCCCTCGACCCGGCCGCCGGGCAGCTTCGCGACCAGCGGCACCCCGTAACGGCGGAAGGACCCGGCCCCGCCCTCGGTCCACACCTCGGCGGCCGGGCCGGTGCCGACCGCCACGACCAGCTGCGGCCCGGCCGCGACCAGCGCCGCCAGCGCCTCGTCACAGGCGGCCCGCAGCGCGTCCAGCTCGGGCGCGGCCCCGGCCGCGACCTCCGGGACGAGCAGCGGCGGACAGGGGCACACGGCGGCGGCTACCAGCATGTGGATCACTCTAGCCGGGAAGCCGAACGGCCCGGCGGGACTCGGGAGTCCCACCGGGCCGCCGGTGCGCCCGGCGCGGCGGTCGCCGCGCCGGACGCGGCGCGTCAGTCGGCGCAGCAGGCCCCGCCCGCGGGTGCGGCGAGCGGCAGCTCGGCCGGGGCGCCGATCTTCGGCAGGCCGAGCAGCACGCCGGCCGGCTTGGCGGCGGGCTTGGCCTGGCGCTTCTCCCAGGCGTCGCCCGCGCGGGTGCGGCGCACCGAGAGCGTCGGGCCCTCGGCCAGCAGGTGGTGCGGGGCGGCGTAGGTGATCTCGACGGTCACCATGTCGCCGGGGCGCACCGGCTCCTCCGGCCTGGTGAAGTGCACCAGCCGGTTGTCGGGCGCGCGGCCGGAGAGCCGTCGGGTCCGGTCGTCCTTCTTGCCCTCGCCCTCGGCGACCAGGACCTCCAGGGTGCGGCCGACCTGCTTCTTGTTCTCGTCCCAGGAGATCTCCTCCTGGAGGGCGACCAGCCGGTCGTAGCGGGCCTGCACGACCTCCTTCGGCACCTGGTCCGCCATCTCGGCCGCCGGGGTGCCGGGGCGCTTGGAGTACTGGAAGGTGAAGGCGTTGGTGAAGCGGGCCTCGCGGACGGCGTGCATCGTCTCCTCGAAGTCCTCCTCGGTCTCGCCGGGGAAGCCCACGATGATGTCGGTGGAGATCGCCGCGTCCGGCATCGCCTCGCGGACCTTGCGGATGATCCCGAGGAAACGCTCCTGCCGGTAGGAGCGGCGCATCGCCTTGAGCACCCGGTCCGAGCCGGACTGCAGCGGCATGTGCAGCTGGTGCATCACGGCCGGGGTCTCGGCCATCGCCGCGATCACGTCGTCGGTGAAGTCGCGCGGGTGCGGCGAGGTGAAGCGGATCCGCTCCAGGCCCTCGACCTGGCCCGCGGCGCGCAGCAGCTTGGAGAAGGCCTCGCGGTCGCCCAGGTCGGAGCCGTAGGCGTTGACGTTCTGGCCGAGCAGGGTCACCTCGATGACGCCCTCGTCCACCAGCGCCTCGATCTCGGCGAGGACGTCGCCGGGGCGGCGGTCCTCCTCCTTGCCGCGCAGCGCGGGGACGATGCAGAAGGTGCAGGTGTTGTTGCAGCCGACCGAGATGGCGACCCAGGCGGCGTACGCGGACTCGCGGCGGGTCGGCAGCGTGGAGGGGAAGGTCTCCAGCGACTCCAGGATCTCGACCTGGGCCTTCTTCTCGACCGCGGCCCGCTCCAGCAGCGCCGGCAGGTGGCCGATGTTGTGGGTGCCGAACACCACGTCGACCCAGGGGGCGCGCCGGACGATGGTGTCGCGGTCCTTCTGCGCCAGGCAGCCGCCGACGGCGATCTGCATGCCCTGGTGGCGGCCCTTGACCGACGCGAGCTGTCCGAGGTTGCCGTACAGCTTGTTGTCGGCGTTCTCGCGCACCGCGCAGGTGTTGAACACGACCAGGTCCGGGTCGCCGTCCTGCCCGGCCTTGACGTAGCCCGCGTCCTCCAGCAGCCCGGACAGCCGCTCGGAGTCGTGGACGTTCATCTGACAGCCGTGCGTGACGACCTTGTAGCTCTTCAATCCGCTCTCACCGCTCACCAGACCAGGGTACGGGCAGCCGCCGAACGGTTTTCCCGGAGCTTTGCCCCTCCCGTTCCCCTCCCGTTCGGCCGGGGCGCCTGGCAGTATCCCCTGCATGGCCCCCACCGTCCCGACCCGTCTCGGCGCCGCCGTGCGCACCGCGGCCCGCAGCCCACTGTGGCGGGCGGTGCTGGTGCTGGTGCTGCTGGTCGCCGGGTTCGGCGGCTGGTGGCTGTCGGCGGGCCGCTCGCCCGGCTACCCGCGCGGCGAGGTGCGCTTCGCCACCGGCGTGCAGCGCGGCGTCTACGACCGGTACGGGCAGCTGCTGCAGGCGCACGTCTCCCGGACCATGCCGGGGGTGCGGCTGGCCCTGGACAACACCGAGGGCTCGATAGACAACCTCACCCGGGTGATCACCGGCCGGGACACCTTCGCGATCGCCACCGCCGACGCGGTCGCCGACTACCAGGGCCCCGGCAAGGACCGGCTGCGGGCGATCGCCCGGCTCTACGACGACTACCTGCAGCTGGTCGTCCCGGCCTCCTCCCCGGTGCGCCGCACCGCCGACCTCAAGGGCCTGCGGGTCGGCGTCGGCCTGCCGCAGTCCGGGGTGAACCTGGTGACCAAGCGGCTGCTGGCCGCCGCCGGGCTGGACCCGGACCATGACATCGTCCCGGTCGCGGCCGGGGTCGGCGACGCCGCCGACGAGCTGCGCGCGGGCAAGCTGGACGCCTTCTTCTGGTCCGGCGGCCTGCCCACCAGCGCCCTCACCGACCTCTCCGACCACGTCCGGATCAGGATCGTGCCGCTGGGCGACCTGTCCGAGGCCCTGCACAAGGCCGAGGGCGGCGGCACCGACGCCTACCGGGCGGCCACCATGCCCAAGGGCACCTACCCGAACGCCGAGCCCAAGGACGCCGTCGCCACGATGGCCGTGCCCAACCTGCTGATCACCCGGGACGACGTGGACCCGGGCCTGGTCGAGGGCATGACCCGGGCGGTGATCGACAGCCGCGACCAGATCGGCGCCCAGGTGCACGCCGCCCAGCTGGTCGACCTGCGCACCGCCGTCTACACCGACCCGCTCCCGCTGCACACGGGCGCGGCCCGCTACTACCGCTCGGTGAAGCCCTAGGCTCGGTGAAACCCCAGGGCGCGGCCGCGCCGGCCCCGCGGCTACCCGGGCCGGGCGCGCGGGGCGGCCGTCACCGCTCCGGCCGCGGCACCGCCAGCGTCACCGCGAGCCCGGTGGGCTTGACCGGGGCGAAGCCGAGCGAGCCGCCGCCGGCCGCCAGCAGGGTGCGGGCGATCGACAGCCCCAGCCCGGAGCCGTCCACGTTCTGGTGCCGCGGGCTGCGCCAGAACCGGTCGCCGGCCCGGGACAGCTCGTCCTCGGTGAGGCCGGGCCCGGCGTCGGTGACGGTCACCGCGACCTCGTCCCGGCGCACCGAGACCCGCAGCCGGACCTCGCTCCCGGCCGGGCTGAACTTGAGCGCGTTGTCCACCACGGCGTCCAGCGCGGAGCCGAAGCCGATCGGGTCCGCCATGCCGACCGCGAGCGCCGGGCCGTCCCAGCGCAGCCCGATGCCGCGCTGCTCGGCGACCGGCCGCCAGGCGTCCACCCGGTCCAGGGTGAGCCCGGCGAGGTCGGTGCGCTCCGGCTCCGGGCGGGCGTGCTCGGCGGTGGCCAGTCCGAGCAGGTCGTCCAGCACCCGGGCCAGCCGGACGCCTTCCTCCCGTACGCCGCTGAGCTCCTCCTCGTGGCCCTCGGGCAGTTCCAGGCCGAGCACCTCGACCCGCAGCAGCAGGGCAGAGAGCGGGTTGCGCAGTTGGTGGGAGGCGTCCGCGACGAAGGCCTTCTGCTGGTCCATGGCGAGCACCACGTGGTCCGCCATCTCGTTGAACGAGCGTGCCAGCCGCTGGAGTTCGGGCGGCCCGCCGCCGGGGGCGACCCGGGCCGCCATCCGGCCGGTGGCGATGTCGTGGGTGGCCCGGTCGAGGGTGCGCACCGGGCGCAGCACCCACTCGGTGAGCCGGACGGCCAGCAGCACGGCGACGATCATCGCGGCGGCCTCGCCCGCGACCAGCACCAGCCACTTGTGCACCACCCGGGTGCGCAGCGCCCCGGTCGGGGACTCGCTGAGCACCACCGCGACCACGTCGCCGTCGCGCACCACCGGGGCGGCGACGGTGATCGTCCGGTCCGGCGTCCACGGCCAGACCTGCGGCGGGTTGTGGCTGCGCCGCCCGTCCAGCGCCTCCTGGAAGGCCTGGGCACCCCAGCCGCCGGCGGGCACCCGCCAGTCGGCGGGCGCGGCGGCGATCGGCAGGCCGTCGCGCTGGAAGATGCCCAGCCGTACGCCGTACAGGTCGTAGTAGCGGCGGACCTCGGCGTCGATCGCGTGCTGCCGGCTGAGGTCGCCGGGGGCGGGCTCGGGGTCGCCCTTGCGGGCGGAGTCGTTGGCGCCCGAGGTGGGCAGGTCCTGGGCGAAGCGGGCGGCGTCGTCGAGCCGGTCGACGACCACCCTGGTCTGCTCGGCCGCCGCGACCGCCGCCGCGAGCGGCAGCCCCAGGGCTGCCAGGACGCAGAGCATGAGGGCGATCAGGATGCCGAGCAGGCGGGTGCGCACGTGCGGTCAGTGCTCCGCGGGGGTGGTGGGGGCCGGGTCCGTCGCGTCGGACGCCGGGCACTCGGGGATCAGCCGGTAGCCGACGCCGCGGACGGCTTCGACCAGGCCGGGCAGGGCGAGCTTGTTGCGCAGCGAGCCGATGTGCACCTCCAGGGTGCGGCCGTTGCCCTCCCAGCCGCTGCGCCAGACCTCGCTGAAGATCTGCTCGCGCCGGTAGACCACGCCCGGGCTCTGCGCGAGCAGGGCGAGCAGGTCGAACTCCTTGCGGGTGAGCGGCACGTCGCGGCCGTCCACGCTGACCCGGCGGCGCTCCCGGTCGATCCTGATGCCGCGGGACTCCAGCGGGCCGCGCTGCCGCGGCACGGCGTCGGGGGCGGGCGCCGACACCGAGGAGGGCGAGACGCCCCGGCGGGACACCGCGTGGATGCGGGCGAGCAGCTCGCCCATGTCGTACGGCTTGGTGACGTAGTCGTCGGCGCCGAGGTTGAGGCCGTGGATCCGGGAGCGGACGTCGGCCCGGGCGGTGACCATGATCACCGGCACGCCGCTGCCGGCCCTGATCCGGCTGCACACCTCGAAGCCGTCCCGGTCGGGCAGCCCGAGGTCGAGCAGCACCACCCGGTAGGGCTCGTTCCCGTCCGGCACCAGGGCGTCCAGCGCCTCGTGCCCGCTGCGGGCGTGCCGGACCTGGAAGCCGTGCCGGCCCAGCACCGCGACCAGCGCGGCGGCCACGCGTTCGTCGTCCTCGACCAGTAGAAGTCGCATCCTGTTCTCCTCCTTCCCCCACGTGATCACCGGTGTTCACCGGACCGACCGGTCCTGTCCCGGTCCTGCGCAGTATGGGCCAGCGGGCGGCCCGACGCCAGGTTCGACCGCGCACCGGGCTCGTGGGGGACGGGGAGCGCCGGCACGGATTCCCGCTGTGACATGCCCCGTCGGCGCCCGTGCGAACAGTGCGCGCCGACCGTGTGGCCGTTTCGTGATCCTCAAGTTCCGCTCAGATCGGCTGACGGCGTGCGGTCACGGCTCCTATGGTCGGCCCACCGGGGGCTGCGGCTCCGCCGGTCGCGGCTCCCGGATTGGTACCACCATTGCCTCCCAAGGGAGTTGAGTCTTCTCAGGCAGGCACGATCCGACAAGAGGGAGCAGGCGCGATGACCGAGAGCCCGGTCCAGGACTCCACCCCCGCAGCCGCCCCGCTGGTCGCGCTGAAGAGCGTCAACAAGCACTACGGCGCGCTGCACGTACTGCAGGACATCGACCTCGAGATCGCCCAGGGCGAGGTGGTCGTGCTGATCGGCCCGTCCGGTTCGGGCAAGTCCACGCTCTGCCGGACGATCAACCGGCTGGAGGCCGTCGACTCCGGCACCATCACCATCGACGGACGCCCGCTGCCCGCCGAGGGCAAGGAACTGGCCCGGCTGCGCGCCGAGGTCGGCATGGTGTTCCAGAGCTTCAACCTGTTCGCGCACAAGACCGTGCTGGAGAACGTGGTCATCGGCCAGGTCAAGGTGCGCAAGGTGCCCCGCCCGGAGGCCGAGAAGACCGCCAGGGGGCTGCTGGAGCGCGTCGGCGTCGGCGCGCAGGCGGACAAGTTCCCGGCCCAGCTCTCCGGCGGCCAGCAGCAGCGCGTGGCGATCGCCCGGGCGCTGGCCATGAAGCCCAAGGTGATGCTCTTCGACGAGCCCACCTCGGCGCTCGACCCGGAGATGGTCAACGAGGTGCTGGAGGTCATGCGCCAGCTGGCCGCCGACGGCATGACGATGGTCGTGGTCACCCACGAGATGGGCTTCGCCCGGTCCGCCGCCAACCGCGTGCTGTTCATGGCCGACGGCCGGATCGTCGAGCAGAACACCCCGGACGCCTTCTTCACCGCGCCGCGTTCGGAGCGCGCCAAGGACTTCCTCTCGAAGATCCTGCACCACTGACGCTTCGGGACCACCCACGCTTCGGGACCGCCGACCCGTCGGAACCACCGACCCGTCGGGACCGCCGACGCTTCGAGACCACCCGGGACCGCCTCCGGCAACGGCGCCGACCGGCCCTGCCCGTGCACGACTTCCAGACGCCAGAGCCCGGTTGACGCCGCGGCCCAGCCCCAGGAGAACAACCCTCATGAGGACTTCCCGCACGCTTGCCGTCGCACTCTGTGCCGTCGCGCTCACCGCCACCGCCGCCTGCGGCAAGGACGGCACCCCCGGCGCCGCCGCGAGCGGCGCGAGCGACGCCCCGAAGCTGCCCGCCTACACGGTCAAGACCGACGCCAAGATCGAGTCCTCGATCATCACCGAGGCCAAGAAGCGCGGCCAGCTGATCATCGGCGCCAAGGCCGACCAGCCGAACCTCGGCTGGGAGGACGTCGCCAGCGGCGACCGCAGCGGCTTCGACATCGAGATCGCCAAGATGATCGCCGCCGACCTCGGCTTCACCCCGCAGCAGATCAAGTGGCAGACCCTGGTCTCCTCGCAGCGCGAGCCCGCCATCGCCAAGGGCCAGATCGACTTCTACGTCGGCACCTACAGCATCAACGACGAGCGCAAGAAGTCCGTCTCCTTCGCCGGCCCGTACTACATCGCCGGCCAGGACCTGCTGGTGAAGCAGGACAACACCTCGATCACCGGCCCGGAGACCGTGGGCGGCAAGAACGTCTGCACCGCCACCGGCTCGACCTCGATCAAGAACATCCAGCAGTACAGCCCGAAGATCACGCAGTTCGACACCTACTCGGCCTGCGTCGAGAAGCTCCTCTCCGGCGAGGTCGACGCGGTCACCACCGACGACGCCATCCTCAAGGGCTACGCCTCCAAGTACGCCGGCAAGCTCAAGGTCGTCGGCAAGCCCTTCACCAAGGAGAACTACGGCGTCGGCCTCAACAAGGACGACAAGGTGCTGCGCGACGCGATCAGCGACGCCCTCAAGGCCCACGAGGACAACGGCGACTGGAAGAAGGCCTACGACGCGACCCTGGGCGCCTCCGGCTCCCCGGCGCCGGACGTCCCGGCCCTCGAGCGCTACTGACCTGCCCTGACCTGACGTACGACTTCCCGACCCTGACTGAGAGGAGGGCCGCCGGATGGGGTTCCTGTTCGAGGACGACAACTTCGCGTTGTTCCGCGACGGCTTCCTGCAGACGATCGAGCTGAGCGCGCTCAGCGCACTGCTCGCCCTGCTGCTGGGCACCCTGCTGGCGGCCTTCCGGGTGTCCCCGGTGCCGGTCCTGCGCGCCTTCGGCACCACCTGGGTGACGCTGTTCCGCAACACCCCGCTCACCCTGCTGTTCTTCGCCGTGACCTTCGGCCTGCCGCCGCTCGGCGTGCACTTCAGCCACCTGGTCTTCGCGGTGCTGGCGCTCGGCGGGTACACCGCCTCGTTCGTCTGCGAGGTGATCCGCTCCGGCATCAACACCGTGCCGCTCGGCCAGGCGGAGGCCGCCCGCAGCCTCGGCATGACCTTCGGCCAGACCCTCACCCTGGTCGTCCTGCCGCAGGCCGCCCGCTCCGTCCTGGGCCCGATGAGCAGCGTGTTCATCGCCCTGCCGAGGAACTCGGCGATCGCCGGCGCGTTCAGCGTCGGCGAGCTGTACAGCGCCCAGCAGACCTTCTCCGAGCGCGGCTTCTCGATCTTCGCGATCTTCTTCTGGGTGGCCTGCGCCTACCTGCTGATCAGCGCGGCGGTCGCCACGCTCTTCCGAGTCCTGGAAACCCGACTGGCGGTGGCCCGATGAGTCTCCTCAACCGGCCCGCGACGGCCAGCGTCCTCTACGACACCCCCGGCCCCAGGGCCCGCGCCCGCTACCGGCTGTTCGGCGTGGTCTCGCTGATCGCCGTCGCCGGGCTCCTCGCGTACGTCGTCCTCGCGCTCGCCGACAACGGGCAGTTCGACCCGGGCCTCTGGGACGCGTTCCAGTACAACACCGTCCAGCAGCGCATCCTGGACGGCCTGCTCGCCACTCTCCAGGCCTTCGGGCTCGCCGCACTGTTCTCGCTCACCCTGGGCGCCCTGCTGGCCGCCGGTCAGCTCTCCGACCACAAGCCGGTCCGCTGGGCGTGCACCGCCTTCACCCAGTTCTTCCGGGCGATGCCGCTGCTGATCCTGATCGTCGGCCTCTACTACGCCTTCTTCGCCCAGCAGCCGATGTGGGCGCTCGTCCTCGGCCTCAGCCTCTACAACGGGGCCGTCCAGGCCGAGATCATCCGCAGCGGCGTCAACGCCGTCCCGCGCGGCCAGAGCGAGGCGGCGTACGGGCTCGGCATGCACAAGACCCAGGTGATGACGTCCATCCTGGTCCCGCAGGCCGTCCGCACGATGCTCCCGACGATGATCGGCCAGTTGGTCGTCACCCTCAAGGACACCTCGCTGGGCTTCGTCATCACCTTCCACGAGCTGCTGTTCGTCGGGAAGGCGATCGCCAGCCAGCCGATCAACTCCGCCGGCTTCCCCTACATCCCCGTGGTGCTGGTGATCGGGCCGATCTACATCGCGATGTGCCTGCTGCTGACCGCGCTCGCGCGCTGGATCGAAGCACGCGGCCGCCGCGGCGCGAACCGGCGCACTTCGGCTGCTGCTTGACGGACACGCAGGTGAACTGTTGCATTGCTCTTCGTGACACCTCCCGGGAGCATCCACGCGGCATATGCGGCAGCGGTAACTGACGCCGGCCGATCGGCCGGTCCGTGCCCGGAGGTCCCCTCATGGACCCGGTGATCGTGGTCGGGGCCGGACCGGTCGGTCTGGCCCTGGCCCTCGCCCTGGCCCGGCACGAGGTGCCCACCATCGTCCTGGACGAGGGCTCCGGACTCTGCCCCGAGGGCCCCCGCAGCCTCGTCATCGGCGCCGACAACGCCGCCTTCCTGACCCGGATCGGCTACCCCCGGGCCGTCTCCGACTCCGCCCTGTGGGACTCCTTCGCCGTCTGGCGGCGCCGCCAGGAGGTCCTGCGGATCGACCTCACCGACTCCCCCACCTTCCACCTGCCGCAGCACCGCCTCCAGCGCGGCCTGCGGGACGCCCTGACCGGCACCCCGCTGATCAAGCTGATCCCGCTCAACCGGGTCGTCGAACTCGAACAGGACCGGGACGGCGTCAGCATCCGCACCACGGGCACCCAGAACGGGGCCGGCACCTGGTGGCGCGGCAGCCACCTGGTCGGCTGCGACGGCGCGAGATCCACCGTCCGCAAGCTCCTGAGGATCCGCTTCCCCGGCCGCCCGGCGGTCGACCGCAACGCCATCGCCACCGTCCGGGTCGACCTGCCCTTCGACGGCGCCCGGCTGCACCGCGAGCCCCCGTGGCGCGGCGACCGCGAGGCCTCCGCACGCCCCCTGCCGGACGGCGTCTGGCGGCTCGACTGGCGGCTTCCCCCCGGCCGCCCCGCCCCCACCGAGACGGTCGACCCGCACGCCACCTGGCCGGGCATCGTCACCGGCGACACCCTGCTCACCCGGGTCACCGCCACCCTCACCGGCTGGTGCGGCGAACTCCCCCGCTACGACCTGCTCGCCGCCGCCGACCACACCGCCCAGCAGCGCCTCGCCGCCCGGTTCCGGGTCGGCCGCTGCTTCCTGGCCGGCGACGCCGCCCACCTGCACGGCGCGCTCGGCATGCAGAACCTCGCCGACGGGCTGCGCGACGCCGACAACCTCGCCTGGCGGCTCGCCCTCGCCTGGCACCTCCACTCCGGCGGCCCCCAGCCCGGCGGCTCACTGCTGGACGGCTACGAGGCCGAACGGCGCGGCGCGGTCGGCGCCCGGCTGCGCGCCGTCGACCAGTCCATGCCGCTGCTGCGCCCGCTGCGCGGCTGGCAGCAGACCCGGCGCTCGCTGCTCGTCGGCGGCTTCCGCAAGCACGCCCCGCTGCTCGCCGACGGCCAGCTCGGCACCGGCCGCTTCGGCGGCGCGCCCGCCTACCCGGCGGCGCCCTCCGGCGTGCCCGGGCGGGTCCCGGTGCAGCGCGGCGCGCGCGGCGCCACCTCGCTCAGCGAACTGCTGCCCGCCACCGCCCCCGGCGTACTCGTACCGGACCTGGCGGTGCTCGCCACCGACGGCACCCCCGACCACCTGCACGCCCGCCTCGGCTCCACCTTCCTGCTGCTGCTGGTCGCGCCGGGCACCGCCGTCTGGTCCTCCGAGCACTGGCTCGGCGCCGGACTGATGCCCCGCCTGGCCGAGGTCGCCGCCGCCCTGCCGGTCCCCGCCGAGGTGCTGGTCACCGAGGACTACCCGGGCGCCGGCCCGCACACCGTGCTGCTGATCCGCCCCGACGGCCACCTGGTCGGCGTCACCCAGGGCGCCGTCGCGGAGGACCTCCTCGCCCTGGCCGACCGCGCCCGCGGCGGCCCGGCGACGCTCACGTCCGCCCCGGAACCCGGCACCGAGCCCGAGCCGGAGCCCGCGCCGGGCCCTTCGGTCGAACACGTGCCCGAGCAGCCGTCCGACCACACGCCCGAACACGCCGGCCGGCTCGCGCCGGAGCAGGTCGACTCGCCGAGCTGACAGCCGCCCGTGGGCCGCGGGCTGCCGCCCATGGGCCGCGGGCTGCGGGCTGCGGGCCCGGCCCACCTGCTCGGCGCGCGACCGACTCAGCTCGGCGCCCGACTCAGCTCGGCGCCGACTCGGCCCGCCACCGACTCAGCTCGCCACCGCCGTCGCACGGCTCTCGCGGACCACGGTGACCCGGATCTGCCCCGGGTAGGTCAGCTCGGCGGAGACCTGCCGGGCGACCTCGCGGGCGATCAGCTCCGCGCCCAGGTCGTCCACCGCGTCCGGGCGGACCATCACCCGGACCTCCCGGCCGGCCTGCATCGCGTAGACCTCGGCGACGCCCGCGTGCGAGCGCGCGATCTCCTCCAGCCGCGCCAGCCGGCGGACGTACAGCTCCGACGACTCCTTGCGGGCCCCGGGCCGGCCGCCCGAGCAGGCGTCCGCCGCCTGGGTCAGCACGGCCGTCACGGTGCCGGGCTCCACCTCGTTGTGGTGGGCGGCGATCGCGTGCACCACCTCGGAGGACTCGCCGTACCGCCGGGCGAGCTCGGCCCCGACCGCCGCGTGGCTGCCCTCGGACTCGTGCGTGAGCGCCTTGCCGATGTCGTGCAGCAGCGCGGCGCGGCGCACCGGGTCCGGGTCCACACCGAGTTCGGCGGCCATCATCCCGGCCAGGTGCGCGGACTCCAGCAGGTGCCCGAGCACGTTCTGTCCGTACGAGGCCCGGTAGCGCAACGAGCCCAGGGTGCGGACGAGTTCGGGGTGCATCGCGCCGACCCGGGTGTCCCGCAGGGCGTCCTCGCCGGCTCGGACGCAGCACTGCTCGACCTCGCTGCGGCTGCGCTCGTGGAGCTGCTCGATCCGGGTCGGGTGGATCCGGCCGTCCTCGACCAGGTGCTCCAGGGTGAGCCGGGCGGTCTCCCGGCGGACCGGGTCGAAGCAGGAGAGCTGCACCGACTCCGGGGTGTCGTCGACGATCAGGTTGACACCGGTGACCGACTCGAACGCCCGGATGTTGCGGCCCTCGCGGCCGATGATCCGGCCCTTCATGTCCTCGCTCGGCAGCCGGAAGACGGTGACGGCGGTCTCCGCGGTCTGCTCGGCGGCCAGCCGCTGGATGGCCCCCGCGAGGATGGACCGGGCCCGGCGCTCGCCCTCCTCCTTGGCCTCGCGTTCGATCTCCCGGACGGTGACCGCGGCCTCCCGCCGGGCCGAGGTCTCGGCCTCCCGCAGGAGTTCGGCGCGGGCCTGCTCGGCGGAGAACCCGGCGGCCCGCTCCAGCTCCGCCGCCCGACGGGTCACCAGCGCCTCGGCCTCACCCCGGGATCGCTCCAACTCGGCCGAGCGATCGGCCAGTTCGTCCTCGCGGCGGCGGAGCCTGCGCAGTTCCTCGGTCAGGCCGTCCTCCCGGCGGGTGAGTTCGGCCCGCTGCCGGACGGTCTGCTCCTCGGCCGACCGGCGGGCCTGCTCGGCCTCGGCCAGTGCGTTCCGCCGGGCCGCCCGGAGCCGTCCGACGGCCAGCCCGGCGATCACCAGGAGCACCAGCAGCAGGGCTACGGCCGATCCGGCGATCGGCAGCAGCGAACCGCCCGGTCCGGTGTCCGCCGCAATCGTCATGCCGCCCCATTCCCCGTCCCCCGCGCGGGCTGCCGTCCGGAAGCGGCCCGAGCACTGAGGCGAGGCTAGGTGGGGGTCACGAAACGGTCAAGACTTGGCCTGGTCCCCGCCAAGACGTGTACCGAACTGCCACTACTCCCACTCGGTTCCCGACAGTCCACCGGCCTCCTCGTCCAGCGCGGCGCGCACCACCCGGAACGCCAGCCCCTCCGAGTAGCCGCGACGCGCCAGCACCCCGACCAGCCGCCGCGTGCGGACCTGAGGGTCCAGCCCCCGGGTGGACCGCAGCTTGCGCTCGACCAGCGCCCGGGCCGCGTCCTCCTCGTCGTCGTGGTCGACCTGCGCGAGGGCCTGCTCGACCAGGTCGGCGGCCACCCCCTTGGTCCGCAGCTCCTGGGCCAGCGCCCGGCGGGACAGGCCCCGGACGGCGTGCCGGGACTCCACCCAGGCCAGCGCGAAGGCTCCGTCGTCGATCAGCCCGACCTCTTCGAGCCGGGTGAGCACCTCGTCCGCGACCTCGTCGGGGATCTCCCGCTTGCGCAGGGCGTCGGCGAGCTGCTTGCGGGACTTGGCGGCACCCGTCAGCAGCCGCAGGCAGATGTCCCGGGCGCGGCTCTCCGGATCGACGGACTCCTCGGCCCGCTTCTTCCGGGCCGTCCGGCCGCCACGCTCGTCGCCTCCGGGCCGTCCGTATCCGGGCAACCCGTCGTCGGGCAGTCCGTCGTCGGGCAGCCCGTCGTCCGGCAGCCGCTCCGGTGACGGCCCCTCGGCGGAGCGCCCGCGCCCGGTACGGCTCCGGCGCGCGCCGGAGCGGGTGCCGGAGGCGGCCGCACCCCCGTGACCGGCCGCCTCGCCCCGAGCGGGCACCGCCGTCGATCCGGACCCGGCACCGGACTCACCCGCTCCGGGCTCCTCGGCCGCCAGGGCCGAACGCCGCCTGCGGCGCCCGCCGGGCAGCTCGGAGGCGGAGACCAGCCCGAGCGCCTCGACCGAGGCCTCCGCCGACTCCGGTCCGGACGCCGCGCCGCGCACCGCCCGGACCGGAGCCCGGTCGAACTCCGGCTCCTCGCCGGATGTCCACTGTGCGGCGGACGGGCGCTCCCGCCGCCCCCTGCGGGGCCGCGAGGGCACAGCGGGCCCCGGCGCGGGCTCCGGCTCCTCCGCGACCGCGGCGAACCAGTCCGGCGGCCCGTAGTCGTCGCTCTCCGGGCCGGCCGGGCCACCGCCCGCCCTGTCCACCGTGTCGTACCGCGTCAACGGCTCAGGCCTTGGCCGCCGCCGTCTTCTTCGCCGCGGCCGTCTTGGCGACGGTCGCGGCGATCGGCTTCGCACCGTCCTCGGTCGCGGCCGCGGCCGCCGGGGCCTCGCCCTCGGCCGGCTCCTCGGTCTTCGGGCCGATGCCGAGCTTGCCCTTGATCTTCCGCTCGATCTCGTCGGCGAGCTGCGGGTTGTCCCGCAGGAAGTTGCGGGCGTTCTCCTTGCCCTGGCCGAGCTGGTCGCCCTCGTAGGTGTACCAGGCGCCCGACTTGCGGATGAAGCCGTGCTCGACGCCCATGTCGATCAGGCCGCCCTCGCGGCTGATGCCCACGCCGTAGAGGATGTCGAACTCGGCCTGCTTGAACGGCGCGGCGACCTTGTTCTTGACCACCTTGACGCGGGTGCGGTTGCCGACCGCCTCGGTGCCGTCCTTCAGGGTCTCGATCCGGCGGATGTCCAGCCGGACCGAGGCGTAGAACTTCAGCGCCCGGCCACCGGTCGTGGTCTCCGGCGAGCCGAACATCACACCGATCTTCTCGCGCAGCTGGTTGATGAACACCGCGGTGGTGTTCGACTGGTTCAGCGCACCGGCGATCTTGCGCAGCGCCTGGCTCATCAGACGGGCCTGGAGGCCGACGTGCGAGTCGCCCATCTCGCCCTCGATCTCGGCGCGCGGGACGAGTGCCGCGACGGAGTCGATGATCACCAGGTCGATCGCGCCGGAGCGGATCAGCATGTCGGTGATCTCCAGGGCCTGCTCGCCGGTGTCCGGCTGGCTGACCAGCAGGGCGTCGGTGTCCACGCCGAGCTTCTTGGCGTACTCCGGGTCGAGCGCGTGCTCCGCGTCGACGAAGGCGACCGTGCCGCCGGCCTTCTGGGCGTTGGCGGCGAGGTGCAGGGTCAGTGTGGTCTTGCCGGAGGACTCGGGGCCGTAGATCTCGACCACCCGGCCGCGCGGGATGCCGCCGACACCGAGGGCGACGTCCAGGGCGGTGGACCCGGTGGAGATCACCTCGATGGGCTCGTTGGCCTTCTCACCGAGGCGCATCACCGAGCCCTTGCCGAACTGCCGCTCGATCTGGGCGAGCGCGGTTTCCAGGGCCTTCTCGCGGTCCGTACCTGCCATGGCTTTTTCCCTCGGGTTCTGTGCTGTGCGCTTCATCGTCATCGACGCTAGCGCGTCCCACTGACAAACGAGTCCGACCGGGCTCGGCCTGTGGAAAACTCTTCGCCGGAGAGTACAAAGAACATCTGTTCGATTCAAGCCTCGCACGTCCGAGCGGTGCCGACCCCCGCGCCTGGTCCCGCCCCCCGACCCCGCTCCGCCGCCGGCCCCGGTGCCGACCGGGCGCCGCCCCGGCCTCACTTCCCGTCGCCGCCGACCATCCGCCGCAGCCGCCGCGCCGCCTCCCGGCGCAGCTCCCGCCGGGCCCGCCGCTGCTCGCCCCGGTCGATCCGGGGGTCGGTGGCCACCTCGTACCGCCGCACGTACGTCCCGACGAAGCCCTGGAGGGTCGCCGCCGCCGGGATCGCGATCAGCGCGCCCACCGCGCCGAGCAGCGCCGCGCCCGCGATCACCGAGCCGAAGGCCACCGCCGGGTGCACGTCCACCGTCCGCGCGGTGATCCTCGGGTGCAGCAGGTAGTTCTCGACCTGCTGGTAGACGATCACGAAGACCAGCACCCAGAGCGCGTCCACCGGCTGCACGGTCAGCGCCACCAGCACCGGCAGCGCCCCGGCCAGGTACGTCCCGATGGTCGGCACGAACTGCGACATGACGCCCACCCAGACCGCCAGCGCCGCCGAGTACGGCAGGTCCAGCAGCGCGAACACCACCCAGTGCCCGGCGGCCGACACCACCGCGAGCAGCGCCCGGGAGTAGAGGTAGCCGCCGGTCTTGGCGAGCGCGATCTCCCAGGCCCGCAGCACCTCGCCCTGCTTGGCGGGCGGCAGCAGCGAGCAGACCGTCCGGCGCACCCGGGGGCCCTCGGCGGTGAAGTAGAAGGTGAACAGCCCGACCGTGAAGGCCTGGAAGAGCCCGCCGATCACGGTGGAGGAGACGCCCCAGACGTTGTCGGCGGCCTGCTGGGCGTAGTTCTCGATGGTGCCGGAGTCCTTGAGCAGCTTCTTCTGCAACTCGCCCAGCGACAGGTCCTGGTGGAAGGTCCGGTTGATCCAGCCGATCAGGTTGTCGACCAGGTGCGGCAGGTCCCCCGCGATCTTCGCCACCTGGTCGACCAGCAGCGTGCCGAGCGCCGCGAGGAAGCCGACCACGGCCACCCCGACCGCGACGAACACCAGGAAGGTGCCGACCCCCCGGCGCACCCCGCGCGCCGCCATCCGGTCGACGGCCGGCTCCAGCGCCAGCGAGAGGAAGAAGGCCACCAGCAGCATCACGAACAGGTCGATCAGCTGCCGGAAGGCCCAGTCGGCGAGCTGGAACAGCCCGACCAGCACGAGGAAGAGCACCATCGCCCGGGGCAGCCAGCGCGGCATCCCGCCCCACAGGGCGCCGCCGTCCGACCGGTCCGCCTCGGCCCGCGCCCCACCACGGGCCCCGCCGCCACCACGGGCCCCGCCGGCATCACGGACGGCACCGTCGCCCGGCGCACCGTCAGCGGCCCGCGCACCGTCAGCGGCCCGCGCACCGTCGGCGGCCCGTACCGCCCTGTCCGAATTCTTCTGTTCTGCGCTGCTTGTCACCCGAACAGTCTGTCCCATGCCGGAACGGCCCCGGCGGTCAGCGCAGCAGCGTCGAGACCCCCTGGGTCTCGCAGACCACGCGCCAGACGTCCTTGGCCTCCCAGCCCGCCTCCAGCGCCTGGCGCACCGTCCGCCCGCCCAGTTCGGTCATCACGTGGTCGGTCGCGAACGACTCCGCGTACGCCTCCCCGAAGTGCGCGTGCATCCGTCGCCAGAACTCCGTCAGCCTCATGGCTCAAGTATCCCGGACCCGGCGGCTCCGCCCCGGGCCCGCCACTGCCCGGCCGTCAGCGCGTACTCGACCTCGCCGTGCTCGCTGCCCGGGATCATCTCCGGGTAGTCCTCGTGGAAGGTGCGGACGTACGAGAGCCCGGTCTTCTCCATCACCCGCCGCGACCGCGCGTTCGCCGCCATGGTGTACGCCACCACGCGCTCGACGCCCCCCTCGGTGAAGCCTCGGCGGACCAGCGCCCGCGCGCCCTCGGTGGCGTACCCGCGCCCCCAGCCGGCCCGGCCCAGCCGGTAGCCGAGCTCCACCTCCGCGCGCTCGCCCTCCTGCGTCGGCCGGAACTCGAACCAACCCAGGAAGCCGCCGCCGGCCCGCTCCTCGGCCGCCCACCAGCCGAGGTCGCCGTAGCGGCGGTAGTGCTCCAGGTAGCAAGGGAGCAGGGTGTCCTCGACCCACTCCCGCGCGCTCGGCTTCCCGCCGGTGAGGTAGCGCATCACCTCCGGGTCACCGTCCAGCGCCACCAGGTCGTCGACGTCGGCCGGGGTGAAGCGGCGCAGGACCAGCCGCTCGGTGGTGAGGTGCACGGACGCGCCGGAATCGGTCATGCCCCGATCCTCACTCCCCGCCCGACCCCCGTCACCCGGTTTTCCGCCCCTCCCGGCCCCGCCTGCCCCGCCCGTCCCCGCCCGCCCCTGCCTGCGCCGCCCGGCCCGCCTGCCCGCCCCGCCCGAGGCGGCGCGCACCCGGGCTCACCGCGGCATCGTCAGCAGCCCGGCCCCGAAGTACTGCCGGTCCCCGCAGGCGTACGGTCCGGGCGGGCACCCGGCCGTCGCCGTGTCGGCGAGCAGCGCCGCCAGCGCGTCCGAGCCGTAGTCCGGGTGGAGCGCCGCCGCGACCGCGACCGCCCCGGTCACGTGCGCGGCCGCCATCGAGGTGCCGGCCAGCGCCGCGTACTGCCCGCCGGGCCAGTCGGAGACGATCGCGCCCTGCGGTCCGCCGTCGGGGTCGCCGCCGGGGGCGGCCAGCGAGACCCGGCCGCGCCCGTAGTTGGAGTAGCCGGACGGACGGCCGTCCCGGTTGACGGCGGTGACCGTGACGACGCCGGGCAGTTCGCCGGGCAGCCGGACGCACTCGGTGCCCAGGAAGCGGGTGCGCGGCGGGCCGGAGACCCGGTCGTTGGGGCTGCGTTCGTCGGTCCGGGCGGCACCGAGGTCCTGCGCGTCGTTGCCCGCCGAGGCGACCACCACGGCGCCCTTGTGCCGCGCGTACCCGACGGCCCGGCCGACGGCGGCGACCAGCGCGGCCTGGTCCCGGTCCTCGGGGCAGTTGTACTTCCACGGGTCGGCGAAGTAGCTGTTGTTGACGGCCTTGGCTCCGTGGTCGGCGGCCCAGAGCAGGCCGCAGACGATGTTCTCGGCGTAGTACTGGCCGAGCGGTCCGAGCAGCCGGACGGCGGCGATCCGCACGCCCGGCGCGACCCCGGTGACGCCGCGGCCGTCCCGGGCGGCGCCGACGATCCCGGCGACGTGGGTGCCGTGGCCGCTCTCGCCGACCCCGGGGTCGGGCCGCCAGGCGCCGGTGCGGGCGTCGGGGCGGCCGTCGGCGCAGGAGGCGGAGGCCTTCGGGTCGACGGCGGCGCGCAGGTCCGGATGGGTGTCGTCCACGCCGGAGTCCAGCACCGCGACCAGCACCCGGTGCAGCACCCCGGGGCCGGGTCCGCCCGCGGGGGTGCCGTTCGCCGCCGGGGTGCCGTTCGGCACCGGGGAGGCGTCACCGGCGCGGGCGGTGGCCGCGCCGAGCAGGGCGAGGTTCCAGGCGCCGCCCTCGGCGGGGTCGGGCACGGTGCTGGTCCCGCTGTCCGCCCGGTCGGCACCGGGGCGGGCGCCCAGGCCCGTGCCGGAGCCCGAACCCGAGCCCGCCGTGAAGTCCCCGGCCCCGGCGACCGCCCTGGGCGGCGCCACCACCGGCGCGGTCCTGGTCGCGCCGACGGCCGCGATGCCTGGCCGGGTCCGCACCCGGTCCGCGAAGCCTCCGACCGCGTACGCCAGGACGGCCCCGATCTGCGGGTACTCCTGCACCACCTGCCCGCCGGCCGCCCGGCTCTCCGCCGCGGCCCGGTCCGCCCCGGAGGCATCCTCCCGCTCGGCCAGCACCAGGTAGCTGAGGTAGGCCCGCCCGGGCCCGGACACGGAGGGGACGGCGCCGCCGACCACGAGCGCCGTGAGCAGCATCGCGAGCACCGCCCGGACGGGCCCGCGGACCCGGCGGCGCCGGGCGGGACGGACGGGGCGGGCGGGTCCCGGCGGGTGCGCCTGCGCCATCGCACGGCCTCCGCTCGTCGGTCCGGTGGGTCACGGGTGGATCATGAGTCCGAATCATCACCATATGAGCGGATTGTCGATTCTGCTCCCCGGCTTGCACCCCCAGCCCCTCCTTCGCGGCCCCACCCCCTCCTTCGCGGCCCCGCCCCGCCCGACGGCGCCCGCCCCACCCGCGCGCCCGCCCCGCCCCGCGCCCGGTTGTCAGTCCCACCCGGCACCATGGGGGCATGGCGCCCCAGCACCCGACCCCGCCCGCCGACGACCCGCTGGCCGGCTTCGCCCCGGCCACCCGGGCCTGGTTCACCGGTGCCTTCGCCGCCCCCACCACCGCCCAGGCCGAGGCCTGGCGCGCCATCGGCCGGGAGACGGACGTCCTGGTGGTCGCCCCCACCGGCTCCGGCAAGACGCTCGCCGCCTTCCTCTCCGCCCTCGACCGGCTCAGCAGCACCCCTCCCCCTGCCGAGCCCAAGCGCCGCTGCCGGGTCCTCTACGTCTCCCCGCTCAAGGCCCTCGCGGTGGACGTCGAACGCAACCTCCGCGCCCCGCTGGCCGGCCTGCGCCAGGCCGCCGTCCGGCTCGGCCTGCCCGAGCCGGAGGTGCGGGTCGCCCTGCGCTCCGGCGACACCCCGGCCGCCGACCGCCGCCGCTTCGCGACCCACCCACCGGACATCCTGATCACCACCCCCGAGTCGCTGTTCCTGCTGCTCACCTCCGCCTCCCGGGAGGCACTGCGCGGCGTGGACACGGTGATCCTGGACGAGGTGCACGCGGTCGCCGGCACCAAGCGCGGCGCGCACCTCGCGCTCACCCTGGAGCGGCTGGACGAGCTGCTGGACCGCCCGGCCCGCCGGATCGGCCTGTCCGCGACGGTCCGCCCGGTCGAGGAGGTCGCCCGCTTCCTCAGCCCGGGGCGGGGCGCCGTCGTCGTCCAGCCCCCCGCCGACAAGGTCTTCGACCTGTCCGTGGTCGTCCCCGTCCCCGACCTGGACGACCTGCCCGCCGCACCCGCCACCGACGGCGCCGACGACCCGCAGCGCCTGGGGGCACCTCCCGGCCCCCAGGCCGGGGGAGCCTCGATCTGGCCGCACGTCGAGGAGCGGATCGTCGACCTGGTCGAGGCGCACCGCTCGACCATCGTCTTCGCCAACTCCCGCCGCCTGGCCGAGCGGCTGTGCAACCGGCTGAACGAGATCGCCCACGAGCGCGCCACCGGCACCGCCGTCCCGGCGGCGCACGCCCCGGCACAGCTGATGGGCGGCTCGGGCGCCGCCAAGGGCGCGCCCCCGGTCATCGCCCGGGCGCACCACGGCTCCGTCTCCAAGGAGCAGCGCTCGCTGGTGGAAGAGGAGTTGAAGGCCGGGCGGCTGCCCGCCGTGGTCGCCACCTCCAGCCTGGAGCTGGGCATCGACATGGGCGCCGTCGACCTGGTCGTCCAGGTCGAGTCCCCGCCCTCGGTCGCCTCCGGCCTGCAGCGGGTCGGCCGGGCCGGCCACCAGGTCGGCGCCGTCTCCACCGGCGTCTTCTTCCCCAAGTACCGGGGCGACCTGGTGCAGTCCGCCGTGGTCACCGAGCGGATGCGGGCCGGCCGGATCGAGGCGCTGCGCGTCCCGCGCAACCCGCTGGACGTGCTCGCCCAGCAGTTGGTCGCGATGACGGCCCTGGACGTCTGGCCGGTGGACGAGTTGCTCGCCGTGGTCCGCCGCGCCGCGCCCTTCGCCACGCTCCCGCAGTCCGCCTTCGACGCCGTGCTCGACATGCTGGCCGGCCGCTACCCCTCGGACGCCTTCGCCGAGTTGCGCCCCCGCCTGGTGTGGGACCGGGTGGCCGGCACCGTGACCGGCCGCCCCGGCGCCCAGCGCCTGGCCGTCACCTCCGGCGGCACCATCCCCGACCGCGGCCTGTTCGGCGTCTTCATCGCCGGGTCGACCGGCCCGGACGGGGAGACGGAGAAGAAGGGCGGCGGTGGGAGACGGGTGGGCGAGCTCGACGAGGAGATGGTCTACGAGTCCCGCGTGGGCGACGTGTTCACCCTGGGCACCACCTCCTGGCGGATCGAGGAGATCACCCACGACAAGGTGCTCGTCACGCCCGCCCCCGGCGTCCCCGGCCGGCTTCCGTTCTGGAAGGGCGACACCCTCGGCCGCCCGCTCGAACTCGGCCGCGCCCTCGGCGCGTTCACCCGCGAACTGGGCGGGCTGCGGCCCGAGGACGCCACCGAGCGCCTGCGGCGGGCCGGCCTGGACGACTGGGCCGCCGCCAACCTGCTCGACTACCTCGCCGAGCAGCGCGCCGCCTGCGGCCACCTCCCCGACGACCGCACCATCGTGGTCGAGCGCTTCCGGGACGAGCTCGGCGACTGGCGGATCGTCATCCACTCCCCCTTCGGCGCCCAGGTGCACGCCCCCTGGGCGCTCGCCCTCGGCGCCCGGCTGCGCGAGAAGCACGGTCTGGACCCCCAGGTGATGCACGCCGACGACGGCATCGTGCTCCGGCTGCCGGACGCCGACCTGCTCACCGCCGACTTCGACTTCGCCACCCCGTCGGACCGGACGGCACCGGACGAGGCCCCGGTCGGCGCCGACGCCGCCCTGTTCGACCCCGGCGAGATCGAGCAGCTGGTCACCGACCAGGTCGGCGGCTCCGCCCTGTTCGCCTCCCGCTTCCGCGAGTGCGCCGGCCGCGCCCTGCTGCTCCCCCGCCGCAGCCCCGGCCGCCGCACCCCGCTGTGGCAGCAGCGCCAGCGCGCCGCCCAACTCCTCGAAGTCGCCTCCGAGTACGGCTCGTTCCCGATCGTCCTGGAGGCCGTCCGGGAGTGCCTCCAGGACGTCTTCGACGTCCCCGGCCTGGTCGAGCTGATGGCGGACCTGGAGTCCCGCGCCGTACGCCTGGTCGAGGTCACCACCGCCGAGCCCTCGCCCTTCGCCCGCTCGCTGCTCTTCGGCTACGTCGCCCAGTTCCTCTACGAGGGCGACTCCCCGCTCGCCGAGCGCCGGGCCGCCGCCCTCTCCCTCGACTCCCGGCTGCTGTCCGAACTCCTCGGCCAGGCCGAGCTGAGCGAACTGCTCGATCCCCGGGTGCTCGCCGAGTTGGAGGCCGAGCTCCGGCGGCTCACCCCCGAGCGCCGGATCAAGGACGCCGAGGGCGTCGCCGACGCGCTGCGCCTGCTCGGCCCGCTCACCGAGGCGGAGCTGACCGCCCGCGGCGCCGAGCCGCTGTGGGCCCTGGAGCTGGAGGCCGCCCGCCGGGTGATCCGGGTCCGGATCGCCGGCGAGCAGCGCTGGGCCGCGATCGAGGACGCCGGGCGGCTGCGCGACGCGCTCGGCACTCCGCTGCCGGTCGGCGTCCCCGAGGCGTTCACCGAGCCGGTGAAGGACCCGCTGGGCGATCTGATCGCCCGCCACGCCCGCACCCACGGCCCGTTCACCGCCGCCGAGGCCGCGGCCCGCTACGGCCTGGGCGCCGCCGTCGTCACCGGCACCCTGCACCGCCTCACCGCCGCCGGCCGCCTGGTCCAGGGCCAGTACAGGCCCGCCGAGCAGCACACCGCCCCCGAGTGGTGCGACACCGACGTGCTGCGCCGGCTGCGTCGCCGCTCGCTGGCCGCCCTGCGCCAGGAGGTCGAGCCCGTCCCGCCGCGCGCCCTGGCCGCCTTCCTCCCGCAGTGGCAGCACCTGGCCGGCCACCGGCTGCGCGGCCCGGACGGCCTGCTCCGGGTGGTCGAGCAGCTCCAGGGCACCGCCCTGCCCGCCTCCGCCCTGGAGAAGCTGGTCCTCCCGGCCCGGCTGGCCGACTACTCCCCCGGCCTGCTCGACGAGTTGACGGCGGCCGGCGAGATCGGCTGGTGCGGCGCCGGCGCGCTGCCCGGCAAGGACGGCTGGCTCAGCCTCCACCTCACCGAGAACGCCCACCTGCTGCGCCCCGAGCCGGTGCCGCCTACGCTCACCCCGCTGCACAGCGCCCTGATGTCCGCGCTGGCCGGCGGCTACGGCCTGTTCTTCCGCCAGCTCGTCCAGCAGCTCCCGGAGGAGACCCCGGAGCCGGAGGCCGTCGCGGCCCTCTGGGACCTGGTCTGGGCCGGGTACGTCACCAATGACACCCTGGCCCCGCTGCGCGCCCTGCTCGGCTCCGGCCGGACGGCGGGCGCCACCGCCCACCGCGCGCCCCGGGCCACCCCGCGCGGCCGCTACGGCGGCGCGGGCCGCCCCTTCGGCCGGGCCGGCGGCGCCCTGCGCAGCGGTCCGCCCACGGTGGCCGGGCGCTGGTCGCTGCTGCCGGCCTTCGCCGCCGACCCGACGGTCCGGGCCACCTCCCGGGCGCAGAACCTGCTGGACCGGCACGGCCTGCTCACCCGGGGCGCGGTGGCGGCCGAACGGGTGCCCGGCGGCTTCGCCGGGGTCTACCGGGTGCTCGCCGCGATGGAGGAGCGCGGCCGGGCCCGCCGGGGCTACTTCGTCGAGGGCCTCGGCGGTGCCCAGTTCGCCATGGAGGGCGCGGCCGACCGGCTGCGCTCGGTGAACGGCCGACTGGAGCGGGCCGGGGCCGCCGAGTGGCCGGCCGCCCCGTCCGGCGAGCCGCCGCAGGCGCTGGTGCTGGCCGCCGCCGATCCGGCGAACGCCTACGGCGCCGCCCTGCCCTGGCCGGAGCCGCCGGTCGCCCCGGGGGGCAAGGAGTCCTCGGCCCACCGCCCGGGCCGCAAGGCGGGCGCGCTGGTGGTCCTGGTGGACGGCGAGTTGGCGCTGTACGTCGAGCGCGGCGGCAAGTCCCTGCTGGCCTGGCCGGAGGACGGGGCCACCCGGGCGGCGGCGGCCGAGGCCCTGGCCCGGGCCGTCCGCGAGGGCGCGCTCGGCAGTGTCACGGTGGAGCGGGCCAACGGCGAGCCCGCGCTCGGCTCGGAGCTGGGCCGCGCCCTGGAGGAGGCCGGCTTCCACGCCACCCCGCGCGGGCTGCGCCTGCGCCCGTGAGCCATCGGTGCGGCCCGGGCCCGGGCGCACCGCGGCGGACGGCCCTGAACGCACCGGAGGCTGCGGGGTAGGGCCCCGCGGCCTCCGGTTTCGTCATATCACCCGAACATCACCCGGTCGGCGGCGGCTGTGCCTCCACCGGCACCGTGTGCTCCGTCGGCACCGTCACCGCCACGGACCCGGTGGTCTCCACCGGCACCGTGCCCTGCCCGGCTCGACGGCGGACCGGTCCGGTCGCGTTCCGGTCGGCGTGGACCGGGATGAGACCGAGCCCCCAGCCGCCGGCCGCGAGCAGCCCGAGGGCGGCACCGTCGGCCAGTTGGCCCCGGACGACCAGGAGCCACCAGGCGAGTCCGGCCGCCACGGCCACCAGGACCCAGCGCACCGGATGCCGTACCCGGAGCAACAGCAGCGCCCGCGCCCGTATTCGGGCCGCCGGGCGCGTCATCGCGGTTGTCCGCACGACCGCCCTCCCTTCGCTCGCCCCGGGCAGGGACGCCCGGGAGTCGAGGCCGGGATCAGGCGGCGACCACGTCCATCGCGGCGGCCTTGGGCGAGAGGTTCGCCCGGTCGGTGCCGGGGGCGGGCAGCGGAACCGGTTCGAGAACCGGCCTCAGCAGATCACCTTCGGAGAGGGTGGCCATCGCCGCAAGTTCGGCGAGCGAGAGTTCGTCGCTGACCTCGCGCATGACCTCGGACATCCGGACGTCGAGTGCGTCGCAGATGGCGGAGAGCAGCTCCGAGGAGGCCTCCTTCTGTCCCCGCTCGACCTCGGAGAGGTATCCGAGCGAAACCCTGGCTGCCGCCGACACCTCGCGGAGTGTGCGGCCCTGGCGCTGGCGCTGCCGACGCAGTACATCGCCCAGTAGGCGACGGAGCAGGATCATCGGTGCCTCCCTCCTCGGACTGCGGATCGAGATGTCACGACCCCACCGTACCGCCTTGCCCGCTTCGCGTGCGGGGACCCTGGTCGTGTTCACTCTGGGCTGCAAGGCTGTCCCCCTCCTCGTTCCGGTGTCCTACCCGGGTCCGCGGGCCCCTCGTGGTACCCGACGCGGGCCACCCGGCCACCGTCACGCAACTCGTTCGCCACCTGGTTTCTGCCCAACCAGGCCGTTGGATGTAACACGATCCTCCAGCTGTGCCATACCCGCGCGCCAGACCGGCAGATCTCGGTTCGGTGGAGATCCGTCGGAGTGGGCGCCCTGTCCCGTCGGAGCGGGCGGGGTCGTCCCGCCGGAGCGGGCGTCCTGCCGTGCGGAGCCGCCGCTACCGTGCGAGCCGGCCGACCAGCAGCTCCAGTGCCGCAGTCACCGCCCCGTGACGGATTGTGGCACGACCGCCCGACAGCAGGGGCGAACTGACCAGAGTTCCCCCCGGTCCGGCGAGCGCCAGGTGTACGGTGCCCACCGGCTGCCCGTCCTGCGGTTCCGGGCCGGCCACCCCGGTCGTCGCGAGCCCGTACGTGGCGCCCAGCAGCCGGCGCACGCCCTCGGCCATCTGCCGGGCCACCACCGGGTGGACCGGCCCGTGGACGTCCAGCAGGCCCTCGTCCACGCCGAGCACGGAGGCCTTCAGCCCGGTCGCGTACGCGGTGACCGAGCCCCGGAAGGTCGCGGACGCCCCGGGAACGTCCACCAGCGCGGCGGCCAGCAGGCCGCCGGTCAGCGACTCGGCGACGGCCAGCGTGGCGCCCTCGGCCCGCAGCGCGGCGTGCGCCCGCTCGGCCAGCGGGTAGTCGTCCTCGGCCATCCGGTCTCCCCCGTCACTCAACGGCCCGCGCGCTCCGCGGCCCGTCCCTCGCGGCGCAGTCGCAGCGCCTGTCCGACGTAGTCCAGCGCGGTGCCGACGGTCAGCAGCACCGCCAGCCCCATCAGCACGGCCCGCCCGGTGGCCAGCCAGCCGGTCAGCGGCAGCACGTACATGCCGACGGCGGTGCCCTGGGTGAGCGTCTTGAGCTTGCCGCCGCGGCTGGCCGGGATGACCCCGTAGCGGATCACCCAGAAGCGCATCAGCGTGATGCCCAGCTCGCGGGCCAGGATCACCGCGGTGACCCACCACGGCAGGTCGCCGAGCAGCGAGAGGCCGATCAGCGCCGCGCCCATGATCGCCTTGTCCGCGATCGGGTCGGCGATCTTCCCGAAGTCGGTGACCAAACCCTTGCGCCGGGCCAGCTCGCCGTCGAACAGGTCGGTGATCATCGCGACCGCGAACGAGGCCCAGGCGACCGCGCGCCACTTGGGGTTGTGCCCGCCGTCGGCGAACAGCAGCGCCACGAAGACCGGCACCAGCAGCACCCGGACCATCGTGAGCATGTTGGCGATGTTCCAGACCCCCGGGGTCGACGGCGCCGCGGCGGCCGCCGGTCTGCCCGGGTGGGCCGCCGCCGGGGCGCCGGGCCCCTTGGTCATTCCCCGGCTCCCGGGACCTGGCGGACCCGCACCTGCTCCAGCGCCTCGGCGATCAGGTCGACGCCCTCGCTGGCCACCACCTTGGCCCGCCAGAACTGTCCGACCTCGGGGGCCTCGACGCCCTCCAGGGTGGTCAGGCCGTCGGTCTCCGGGGCCTGGTGGGCGGCGCGGCCCTCGACCACGCCGTCCTCGATCGACTCGATCAGCACCTCGACCTCGGTGCCGACCCGCTGCTCGGCCCGCTGGGCGGTCATCTCCTCGGCCAGCCGGCTCAGCCGGTCCAGGCGCTCGGCGATCACGTCCGCGGGGAGCTTGCCGTCGTAGGTCGCGGCCTCGGTGCCGTCCTCGTCCGAGTAGCCGAAGACGCCGATCGCGTCCAGCCCGGCGTGGGTGACGAAGCGCTCCAGCTCGGCGAAGTCCTGCTCGGTCTCGCCGGGGAAGCCGACGATGAAGTTGGACCGGGCGCCGGCCTGCGGGGCCTTGCCGCGGATGGTCCCCAGCAGCTCCAGGAACTGGTCGGTGGAGCCGAAGCGGCGCATCCGGCGCAGCACGGCGGGCGCCGAGTGCTGGAAGGACAGGTCGAAGTAGGGCACCACGTCGGTGGTCCCGGTCATCGCGTCGATCAGGCCCGGGCGCATCTCGGCCGGCTGGAGGTAGGAGACCCGCACCCGCTCGACGCCCTCGATCGCGGAGATCTCGCCGAGCAGCGTCTCCAGCAGCCGGATGTCACCGAGGTCCTTGCCGTAAGAGGTGTTGTTCTCGCTGACCAGGACGACCTCGCGGACGCCCTGCCCGGCCAGCCACTGGGCCTCGTTCAGGACGTCGGAGGGGCGGCGGGAGATGAAGGAGCCGCGGAAGGCCGGGATGGCGCAGAAGGAGCACCGCCGGTCGCAGCCGGAGGCGAGCTTGACCGAGGCGACCGGGTTGTCGTCCAGGCGCTTGCGCAGGGTGCGCGGGCCGGAGGCCGGGGCGAGGCCCGCGGGCAGGTCGGTGATCGGCTCGGCGGCGGTCTCGGTGCCGTGGCCGGGCAGCGCGACGGACTCGGCGGCGGACTGCCGCTCGGCGGGGCTGATCGGCAGCAGCTTGCGGCGGTCGCGCGGGATGTGCGGGGCGTGGTGGCCGCCGGAGAGGATGGTCTGGAGGCGGTCGGAGATGTCGGAGTAGTCGTCGAAGCCGAGCACGCCGTCGGCTTCGGGCAGCGCGTCGGCGAGTTCCTTGCCGTAGCGCTCGGCCATGCAGCCGACCGCGACCACGGCCTGGGTGCGGCCGTGGCCCTTCAGGTCGTTGGCCTCCAGCAGGGCGTCCACGGAGTCCTTCTTGGCGGCCTCGACGAAGCCGCAGGTGTTGACGACTGCGACGTCCGCGTCGGCGGCGTCGTCGACGAGCAACCAGCCGTCGGCTTCCAGTCGCCCGGCGAGTTCCTCGGAGTCCACCTCGTTGCGGGCGCATCCGAGCGTGACAAGGGCGACAGTACGGCGTTCAGGCATAGGGCCAAGATTAACGCGCGGCCTCCGGTGCCGTTCGCCCCGGAGGCCGCGCGCCTCGGATCAACTGATCATCATCGGACCTCGTCGGCCCCTGTGGTCAGCCCGCCTGCGGATCTCCGGGGGTGTACGTGACGTGCACCACCTGCCCGTCCTTGCCCAGGAGACCGAGGTCCTTGCCGTTGACGTACGCGTGCACGGCGCCGCCGTTGCCCAGCACCAGCTTGATCTGCTTGCCGTCCGTGAAGGTCTGGTCCTGGCCGTCGCTGATGTTGTTCTGGAACAGCGACTTGCCGTTGCCGTCCATCGCGGAGACCCAGCTGGTGCCCTCGGCGACCAGCTTCACGGTGACCTTGTCGGCCGGGACGGCGGCGATCGCGGCGGCGCTGGGCGCGGGCGCCGGCGGCTGGACGGCGGGCGTCACGGCGGGGGCGACCGAGCCGGTGCCGGAGCCGCTGGGCAGCGGCGCGCTGGCGGAACCGGTGGTGCCGTGCCCGCCCTTGCCGCTGACCAGGTTGAAGCCGATCAGGGCGACCACCGCGACGATCGCGGCGACCATGGCCGCCGCCCAGTTCGGCCGTCTGCGCCCGGGCACCTTGATCGGGCCGCTGTCGATCAGCGGGGTCGCCGGGCGCTTGGCGGCCGGCGGGCCGCCGTGCGCGGCGTCGTAGCGGGCCACCAGCGCGTCGCCGTCCACGCCGACGGCGCGGGCGATCAGACGGATGTGCCCGCGGGCGTAGAAGTCGCCCCCGCAGCGGCCGAAGTCGTCCTCCTCGACGGCATGGACGATCGGCACCCGCACACGGGTGGCGGTACTCACCTGGTCCACCGTGAGGCCCGCGTCGATCCGGGCGGCGGACAGCACCCGGCCGATGCTCGGGGCATCGGCCGCCTGCGCCGTGTCGTCGGTCGGCTCGACGGACGACGGGGCGTTCTCGCGGTCGGGAGACTTGCCGATGGTCACGGGGCACGCCTTTCGAGCGGATGGCCACCTGCTGGGGAACAGTCTAGGGGCGCGGGCGGATCGTTTCTCAAGCGGAACGGGACCGAATGCGCGCACCCGGGCCGACCCGGGTACGGCACCCGGCTGACCGGACGTCAGCGGAGCGGTGCGAGCGGAACCCGGGGTTCGCTTTCCGGCCTGTGACGCGGCGCACGGGCGTTCGGTTCCCCACCGCGCGCCTACCCTCCTCCGAACGAGTGACACCTCGTCCGGGACACGGGGCCGTCCGGCCCACGCCTCGGCCCGCCGCCCGGGCCGCGGCGGCCCGGGCGCCCATCAGCGGCCGGCCCCGGCCCGTCGGCGGCCCGTCGGCGCCCGGTCAGCCCCGCAGGGTGATCAGCACCGCGTCCAGCTCGTCCGGCTTCACCAGGACGTCGCGGGCCTTGGAGCCCTCGCTGGGGCCGACGATGCCGCGCGACTCCATCAGGTCCATCAGCCGGCCCGCCTTGGCGAAGCCGACCCGGAGCTTGCGCTGGAGCATCGAGGTCGAGCCGAACTGGGTGGAGACCACCAGTTCGGCCGCCTGGATCAGCAGGTCCAGGTCGTCGCCGATCTCCTCGTCGATCTCCTTCTTCGGCCCGCCGCCGACCGACACGTCGTCCCGGTAGGCGGCGCCCAGCTGGTCCTTGCAGTGCTGCACCACCCGGGCGATCTCGGCCTCGGTGACGAACGCGCCCTGCATCCGGACCGGCTTGCTGGCGCCCATCGGCAGGAACAGCGCGTCGCCCTTGCCGATCAGCTTCTCCGCGCCGGGCTGGTCCAGGATGACCCGGGAGTCGGCCATCGCGGAGGTGGCGAAGGCGAGCCGGGACGGCACGTTGGCCTTGATCAGGCCGGTGACCACGTCCACCGAGGGCCGCTGGGTGGCGAGCACCAGGTGGATACCGGCCGCGCGGGCCAGCTGGGTGATCCGGACCACCGAGTCCTCGACGTCGCGCGGCGCGACCATCATCAGGTCGGCCAGCTCGTCGACGATCACCAGCAGGTACGGGTAGGGCCGCAGCTCCCGCTCGCTGCCCAGCGGCGGGGTGACCTTGCCGGCCCGGACGGCCGCGTTGAAGTCGTCCACGTGCCGGAAGCCGAACGCGGCGAGGTCGTCGTAGCGCGTGTCCATCTCGCGCACCACCCACTGGAGGGCCTCGGCGGCCTTCTTGGGGTTGGTGATGATCGGCGTGATCAGGTGCGGGATGCCCTCGTACGCGGTCAGCTCGACCCGCTTGGGGTCGACCAGGACCATCCGCACCTCGTCCGGGGTCGACCGGGCGAGGATCGAGGTGATCAGGCAGTTGATGCAGGACGACTTGCCCGCGCCGGTCGCGCCGGCCACCAGGATGTGCGGCATCTTGGCGAGGTTGGCCATCACGGTGTGGCCCTCCACGTCCTTGCCCATGCCGACGACCATCGGGTGGGTGTCCTCGGCGGCCGTGCGCGAGCGCAGCAGGTCGCCCAGGTTGACCATCTCGCGGTCCCGGTTGGGGATCTCGATGCCCACCGCGGACTTGCCCGGGATCGGGCTGATGATCCGCACGTCCGGGCTGGCCACCGCGTACGCGATGTTCTTGGCGAGCGCCGTGATCCGCTCCACCTTGACGGCCGGGCCGAGCTCGACCTCGTAGCGGGTGACCGTCGGGCCCCGGGTGAAGCCGGTGACCCGGGCGTCCACCTTGAACTCGTTGAAGGTGGACGTCAGCTGCGCGACCACCTCGTCGTTGAGGGCGCTGCGGGCCTTGGCCGGGCCGCCGCGCTCCAGCAGGTCGAGCGGGGGCAGCGTGTAGGTGCTCTCGCCGACGAGCTGGAGCTGCTCCATCCGCACCGGCGCCGGGCCGTGCTCCTCGGGCGCGCCCGGGCCGCCGCTGCGGGCGGCCGGGACGGCGGGCTCCTCGGGCGGGGCGGTGTGGTCCTGGACCTGGTGCATCATGTCCGCCACCGCGGAGGAGGCGGGCACGCCGTAGACCAGCGCGCCGTCCAGGTCCGCGGCCGCGCCGGCGGCGAGGTCGCGGGTGGCGTACGGGTCCTGCGGCTCCTTGTCGAGGGAGACCCGGACGGCCTCCGCCTGGTCGTCGGCGTCGGGCTGCCCGCGCCGGCGGCGGCGCCGACGGGCGGCCACCTCGTCCGTCGGGCCCTCGCCGCCGGTGTCCACGGTGAACGGCAGGGCGTCCGGGTCGGCGTCCTCCGGCGGGTCGGTGGACAGCTCGCGGTCCGGCGCACGCCCCCCGGACAGCTCGTCCTCGGGCCCGGGCTCGACCACGCCGAGCCGTATGCCCACCGCCCGCAGCCGCTCCGGGATGCGGTTGACCGGGGTGGCGGTGACCACCAGAAGGCCGAAGAAGGCCAGCAGCAGGAGCAGCGGGATGGCGAGCGCCGGCCCCGCGGCGGCCAGCATCGGGGTGGACGCGGCCCAGCCGATGATCCCGCCCGCCGCCCTTATCCGGGAGGCGCCGCTGCCCATCATGGGCGCGCCGCAGCCGATGTGGACCAGGCCGAGGACGCCGATCAGCAGGGTGCTCAGCCCGATCGCGATCCGGCCGTTGGCCTCCGGCAGGTCCGGGTGGCGCCACAGCCGGATCGCGATCCCGGCCGGCAGGAACGGCACCAGCACGTCGAGGCGGCCGAACAGCCCGGAGACCACGGCGGTGGCGGCGTCGTTCAGCCAGCCCTGCTCGCTGAACCAGGTGCCGGCCGCGGTGACCAGCGCGAGCGCGAACAGCAGCAGGCCGGCCCCGTCCTTGCGGTGGGCCGGGTCGAGGTTCTTGGCGCCGTGGCCGAAGCTCCGGAAGATCGCGGCGATCGGGCTGGCCAGGGCGTTGAGCGCGCCCATCAGCACCGACCTGGACGGCGGTGCCGGGGGTGCGGCCGACTTGGTCGCGGCCTTCTTCGCGGGAGCCGCCTTCTTCGCCGCCGCCTTCTTCGCGGGCGGCTTGCCCGGGGCCTTCGCCGCGGCCTTCCTCGCCGGTCCCGGACTCGTCTTACGTGCTGCGTTCCCGGGCGTGCGAGTGGCCATGGGTCAGCAGCCTACCGGTGTGGACCACCCGTGCACATGCGGCCGAGCCGGGCGGCCCGGTCGTGTCGCAGACACACCGTCACACTGACCGGGTTTCACCCGGCCGCCACACCGAACCACTCGGACGGGTGAACGTACGGCAGGGAATCACGCACTGCCGGGACGCATCGCGTCCAGCGCCCGGCGCAGCCCCGCGAGCTTTCGCTCCAGATGCGCGGCGGTCGCGGCCACCCCGGCGTCGTCGACCCCGTCCAGCTGCTTGCCGAGCGCCTCGGCCTGCTCCTCGACCGCCGCCAGCCGTGCGGACAGCTCGCCCAGCAGCGCCCCGCCGAGGGCCGGCTCGGCGCCGCCCGCCTCCAGTTGCAGCCGAAGCAGCGCGGCCTGCTCCTTCAGCTGGCAGTTCTTCACGTACAGGTCGACGAAGACCGAGACCTTGGCCCGCAGCACCCACGGGTCGAAGGGCTTGGAGATGTAGTCCACGGCCCCGGCCGCGTAGCCGCGGAAGGTGTGGTGCGGACCGTGGTTGAGCGCGGTCAGGAAGATGATCGGGATGTCCCGGGTGCGCTCGCGGCGCTTGATGTGGGCGGCCGTCTCGAAGCCGTCCATCCCGGGCATCTGGACGTCCAGCAGGATCACCGCGAAGTCGTCCGTGAGCAGCGCCTTGAGCGCCTCCTCGCCGGACGCGGCTCGCACCAGCGTCTGGTCCAGCGCCGAGAGGATCGCCTCCAGCGCCAGCAGGTTCTCCGGTCGGTCGTCGACCAGGAGGATCTTCGCCTTCTGCATCAGGGCCCGCCCTCCTGTCGCCTGCCTGCTGCCCGGTGCAGGCACCCGCGTACTGCCCACCGCTACCCCGGTCATGCTAGCCGCACCCCCTCGCCCGGCACATCGCCCCGTCGTGACCCGATCCGGAGCGGCGCGCGGCCAGTGCTCCGGCGCACGCTCAGCAGGGCGTTGCCATCCGGTCACTGTTCGCAACGATCGGTGACCCTACCCGGTTCCCGGGCCCGACCGCCAGCAAACCGACCGGCCGGGAGGCGCGAACCCCGGGGCCCGGCCGCGGGTTCGCGCCTCCCCTGCCGGTCACGCGCCCGCCGGCCGGTGCGCGCGTCCCGTCCGGTCCGCTCACGAGCGGTCCCCGCTCAGCCACTCGTGCATCACCGACAGCAGGTGGTCGGTCTCCACCGGCTTGGTGATGTGGTCGGTGGCGCCCGCCTCCAGCGACTTCTCCCGGTCGCCCTTCATCGCCTTGGCGGTCAGCGCGATGATCGGCAGGCCGGCGAACTGGGGCATCCGGCGGATCGCCTCGGTGGTCGCGTAGCCGTCCATCTCCGGCATCATGATGTCCATCAGGACGAGCGCCACGCTCTCGTGCTGCTCCAGCATCTCGATGCCCTCGCGGCCGTTCTCGGCGTACAGGACGGTCAGGCCGTGCTGCTCCAGCACGCTGGTGAGGGCGAACACGTTGCGGACGTCGTCGTCCACGATCAGCACCTGCTGGCCGTCGAACCGCCGCCCGGTGCCGACCGGCCGGGGCTGCACCGGCTCCACCGCGCGCGGCCCGGCGGCGCTCTCCAGGGCCACGCCGCGCCGGCGCTCCACGGCGCCCCGGCGGCGCTCCTCGGCCAGCTCGCGGACCTCCTGGGCCCAGTGGTCGGCCGGGTTCTCGCCGACCGGCACCGGCAGGCCCACCGGGGTCACGCCGACGGAGGCGCGCAGCGCCGGGGATCCCGCCCCGGAGAGGCGCTCGCCCGAGCGGGGCTCCCCGGTGGGGCCGGGGGCCTCGGAGCGCAGCGGCAGGTAGAGGGTGAACGTGGAGCCCTTGCCCAGCTCGCTCTCGGCGTGGATCTCGCCGCCCAGCAGCCGGGCGATCTCCCGGCTGATCGACAGGCCGAGGCCGGTGCCGCCGTACTTGCGGCTCGTGGTGCCGTCGGCCTGCTTGAACGCCTCGAAGATCTCCCGCAGCTTGTTGTCGGGGATGCCGATGCCGGTGTCGGAGACCGAGAAGGCGATCAGCCGGTCGTCCGGGTCCTGGATCGACCCGGACTCCAGCAGCCGCTCGCGCACGTGCTGCGGGACCTCCGCGCCGGCCGGGCGGATCGAGAAGTCCACGGCGCCGGCGTCGGTGAACTTGACCGCGTTGGAGATCAGGTTGCGCAGCACCTGCTGGAGCCGCTGCTCGTCGGTGTGCAGGGTGACCGGCAGGGCGGGCGAGACCCGGACGGCGAAGTCCAGGTTCTTGTCCAGCGCGACCGGCTGGAAGGTGGCCTCCACATAGTCGACCAGCTGGACCAGGGCGATCCGGGCCGGGCGGACGTCCATCTTCCCGGCCTCGACCTTGGACAGGTCGAGGATGTCGTTGATCAGCTGGAGCAGGTCGGAGCCGGCGCCGTGGATGGTGTCGGCGAACTCGACCTGCTTGGGCGAGAGGTTGCCCTCGTTGTTGTCGGAGAGCAGCTTGGCCAGGATCAGCAGCGAGTTGAGCGGGGTGCGCAGCTCGTGCGACATGTTGGCGAGGAACTCGCTCTTGTACCGGGAGGCCAGGGCGAGCTGCTCGGCGCGCTCCTCCAGGACCTGCCGGGCCTCCTCGATCTCGCCGTTCTTGATCTCGATGTCCCGGTTCTGCTGGGCGAGTTGCTCGGCCTTCTCCTGCAACTCCTCGTTGGTGCGCTCCAGTTCCTCCTGGCGCGCCTCCAACTCGGCGGACCGCATCGAGAGTTCCGCCGTGAGGCGCTGGGACTCCAGCAGCAGGCCCTCGGTCTTGGTGTTGACGCTGATGGTGTTGACCGTGACGCCGATCAGGTCGGCGATCTGGTTCAGGAAGTCCAGTGCGACGGTGGTGAAGGAGCTGAAGGTGGCCAGCTCGATCACGCCCAGCAGCCTGCCCTCGAACAGCACCGGCAGCACCACGATGTGGGCCGGGGAGGCCTCGCCGAGGCCGGAGGCGATCTTGAGGTACCCGGGCGGCGCCTCCTTGAGGATGATCGCCCGCTTCTCCACGGCGGCCTGGCCGATCAGCGACTCGCCGGGGCGGAAGGTGGTCGGCATCGCCCGCCGCTGGTAGCCGTAGCTGCCGATCAGGCGCAGCACGGTGTCGTTCTCGTCGTCGTCCTCGGTGATCAGCTCGGCGGTGCGGCCGGCCGGCTGGGCGAGGAAGAAGGCGCCGTGCTGGGCGGAGACCACCGGGGTCAGCTCGGTCATGATCAGCGAGGCGACCGCCTCCAGGTCCCGGCGGCCCTGGAGCAGGCCGGAGATCCGGGCGAGGTTGGTCTTGAGCCAGTCCTGCTCCTGGTTGGTGCGGGTGGTCTCGCGCAGGTTGGCGATCATCTGGTTGATGTTGTCCTTGAGCTCGTCGAGCTCGCCCGCCGCGTCCACGTCGATCCGCAAGCTCAGGTCGCCCCTGGTCACCGCGGTGGCGACCTGGGCGATCGCGCGCACCTGCCGGGTCAGGTTGTTGGCCAGTTCGTTGACCGACTCGGTCAGGTCCTGCCAGGTGCCGTCCACGCCGGGCACCCGGGCCTGGCCGCCGAGGCGCCCGTCGGTGCCCACCTCGCGGGCGACCCGGGTGACCTCGTCGGCGAACGCGGAGAGCTGGTCGACCATGGTGTTGATGCTGGTCTTGAGCTGGAGGATCTCGCCGCGCGCGTCGACGTCGATCTTCTGCGAGAGGTCGCCGCGGGCGACCGCGGTGATCACCAGCGCGATGTTGCGCACCTGACCGGTCAGGTTGTTGGCCATCAGGTTGACGTTGTCGGTCAGGTCCTTCCAGATCCCGGCCACGCCGGGCACGCTCGCCTGCCCGCCCAGGGTGCCGTCGGTGCCGACCTCGCGGGCCACCCGGGTGACCTCCACCGCGAAGGAGGACAGCTGGTCGACCATGGTGTTGAGGGTGCCGGCGAGCGCCGCGACCTCGCCCTGGGCGTCGATCGCGATCTTCTTGGAGAGGTCGCCACGGGCCACCGCACCGGCGACCTCGGCGATGTTGCGCACCTGACCGGTCAAGTTGTTGGCCATCAGGTTGACGTTGTCGGTCAGGTCCTTCCAGATGCCCGACACTCCGCGCACCCGGGCCTGGCCGCCCAGGATCCCCTCGGTGCCCACCTCGCGGGCCACCCGGGTCACCTCGTCGGCGAAGGCCGACAGCTGGTCGACCATGGTGTTGACGGTCGTCACCAGCTCCAGGATCTCGCCCCGGGCGTCGACGGTGATCTTCTTCGACACGTCGCCGCGCGCCACCGCCGTGGTCACCTCGGCGATGTTGCGGACCTGGCTGGTCAGGTTGTTGGCCATCAGGTTGACGGAGTTGGTCAGGTCCTTCCAGGTGCCGGACACCCCGGGCACGCTGGCCTGGCCGCCGAGGATGCCCTCGGTGCCGACGTCCCGGGCGACCCTGGTCACCTCGTCCGCGAACGCCGACAGCTGGTCCACCATCGTGTTGATGGTGTTCTTCAGCTCCAGGATCTCCCCGCGCGCGTCCACCTGGATCTTCTGCGACAGGTCGCCCTTGGCGACGGCGGTCGTCACCTGGGCGATGTTCCGCACCTGATCGGTGAGGTTGTTGGCCATGAAGTTGACGTTGTCGGTCAGATCACGCCAGACGCCGGCCGCGCCCGGCACCTGCGCCTGGCCGCCCAGCCGTCCCTCGGTGCCCACCTGGCGGGCCACCCTGGTCACCTGCTCGGCGAAGCCGGAGAGCTGGTCGACCATCGTGTTGATGGTGTTCTTCAGCTCCAGCATCTCGCCGCGCGCGTCCACCTCGATCTTCTGCGAGAGGTCCCCGCGCGCCACCGCCGTCGTCACCTGGGCGATGTTGCGGACCTGGCCGGTCAGGTTGTCGGCCATGCCGTTCACCGAGTCGGTCAGGTCCCGCCAGACCCCGGCCACACCGGGCACCTGGGCCTGGCCGCCGAGCCGTCCCTCGGTCCCCACGTCCCGGGCCACCGTGGTGACCTGCGCGGCGAAGCCGTTCAGCTGGTCCACCATCGTGTTGACGGTGTTCTTCAGCTCCAGCATCTCGCCGGCCACCTCGACGGTGACCTTGCGGGACAGGTCGCCCTTGGCCACCGCGGTGGTCACCTGGGCGATGTTGCGCACCTGCGCGGTCAGCCGCCCGGCCATGGTGTTGACCGAGTCCGCCAGGTCCTTCCAACTGCCCGACACGCTGCGGACCTTGGCCTGGCCGCCGAGCTTGCCCTCGGTGCCCACCTCGCGGGCCACCCGGGTCACCTCGTCGGTGAACTCCGAGAGCTGGTCCACCAGTCCGTTGACGGTCCGGCCGATCTTCAGGTACTCGCCGCGCAGCGGGTGGCTCACCCCGTTGCTGTGCAGCGAGCGCAGCTCCATCTTCTGGTCCAGGTCGCCCTCGGCGATCGAGGTCAGCACCCGGCCCACGTCGGCCATCGGCCGCGCCAGGTCGTCGATCAGGGCGTTGCAGTTGTCGACCGCCGCCATCCAGGCGCCCTCGCCCGCGCCGGTCTCCAGCCGCTCGTTCAGCCGGCCCTCCCGGCCGACCGCCCGACGCACCCGGGCCAGTTCACCGGTCAGGTGCTGGTTGCGCTCGGCGACCTCGTTGAACACCGCGGCGATCTCCGCCAGCGGCCCGTCGCCCGGAACCGTCAGCCGACGGCGGAAGTTGCCGTCCCGCATCGCGGTCAGCGCCGACAGCAGCTTGCGCAGCTCGGCGGGCTCCGCGCCGCGGTTGTGGCTCGCCCGTCGGCCGGCCGCGTTCCGCGGCGCGGTCCCGGAGCGGCCGCCGCGCTGGGCGGGCGCCGTCGTACCGGTTGCGTCCTTGGTGGCCGAACTCAACGGACCCCTCCCACATCGTGAACCGTCCGGTGACCACCCGTGCCGGTCCCGGCACGCGCCCGGGCACCGGCCCGGCTGGGCTGCGTACCGGCGGCCCGCGGCGCACCGGCACCACACGACCGTACTGCTCGTACCGGTCGTCGCGGACCCCCCAGTCTGGCAGCACCGGCGCCGGGTGTACGGCCGGTTGCGCACGGTTGGTGCCGCACCGTCCGAAACAGGTGGGCAGAATCACCCTCAGGTGCCTGTTTCGACTCCCCGCCCCCACGGGGAACCAAGCGGAAAGTAGGGTGGAGCGCTGCACCGGGCCACGACCCGACCCAGCGGCGCCGCTCATCCCGACGGCGCACACCGGGAAGTCGGCGCCGCACCCCGGACAGCCAGCGCAAGAGCAGCAGAGGAGAAGTGGCAACGTGGTCACCGCGCGCGCAGCCGCCACCTTCGACCCCGACGGCCGGTCCGCCGGAGCCGCCCGGGGCTTCGTCCGGGACGCGCTGCTCGGCTGGGGGTTGCCCGAGGTCGTGGACGACGCGGTCGTCCTGGTCAGCGAACTGGTCACCAACGCCGTCGTGCACGCCGGCACCGCCGCCGAGGTCTGCTGCCTGCGCGAGGAGGAGACCGTCCGGATCGAGGTCACCGACCACCATCCCGAACGCGGCCTGCCCTCCCTCGGCGACGGGCCCGTCACCGCCTCCGACCGCTACGCCGACCCCGACGGCGAGGGCGGCCGCGGCCTGCTGATGTGCTCCGCCCTCGCCGAGCGCTGGGGCGTCGAGTACGGCGCCGGCCGCAAGACCGTCTGGTTCCGCCTCAAGCTGCCCGCACACGTGGTCGGCACCCGCTACGCCGTTCCCGCCACCCCCGGCAGCGACCTGCCGAGCGGGCCCGGCCCGGTGCACGTCGCCGTCGTCCAGCTCGACGAGGACGGCCGGGTCCTGGCCTGGAACCCGGACGCCGAGGCCCTCTTCCACCACCCCGCCGCCGCCGTCCTCGGCCGCCCCTGGGCCGACCTCGCCGTCTGGCCGCAGTCCCCGGGCCGGGGCCCCGGCCTGGCCGACACCCTGCGGATGGCCCGCTGGGAGGGCGGCTACGGGGTCCGCCGACCGGACGACAGCGAGGTCGAGGTGTACGGCGTCCAGGTGCGCGTGCGCGACACCGAGGGCGTCCCCTCCACCCTCTGTCTGCTCGTCCTCGAACCCGACCGCGCCGTGCTGCGCTCCCCCGCCCGCACCCTGCCCGGCGAACGCCCCGACCAGGCCGGCCCCCGGCTCGACCTGCTGGCCGGCCCGCTCGCCACCGACGACCTCGACACCCTGCTGCAGCGCACCGTCGAACGCGCCCGCGACCTGCTCGACGGCGACGCCGCCTACCTGCTGCTCACCACCGACGACGAGACCGAGTTCGAGGTCCGCGCCGCCACCGGGCTCACCGCCGGACACCGCCGGCACGCCCGCTTCCCGGTCGGCACCGGCAACCGCTACGACTCCGCCCGGCTGCCCTCCGTCCACGAGGACCTCGCCACCCGCCCCACCGGCCTGCCCCTGCTCTCCGACAGCGGCATGCGCTCGCTGCTCACCGTCCCGCTCAAAGTCGAGGGCCGCCTGATCGGCTCGCTCGGCATCGCCGCCACCGCGCCCGGCCGCTACGACAACGAGGACGCGCTGCGCCTCCAGTTCGCCGCCGACCGGGTCGCCCTCGCCGTCGAGAGCACCCGGCTGACCGAGCTCGAACGGCTGCGCCGCGGCTCGCTCTCCTTCCTGGTCGAAGCCTCCGACCTGCTGGCCGGCACCCTCGAACACGAGCAGACCCTGGCGCTGATGGCCCAGATGGCCGTCCCCACCCTCGCCTCGTGGTGCGCCGTCTACACCACCGGCGACCACACCTCCCCGGCCCGGCTCGCCTTCGTCCTGCACGAGGACGAGGACCGCATCGACCCGCTGCGCGACCTGCTCGACAAGACCCCCGTCCCGGAGACCGGCCCCACCCACGGCGTCCGCTTCTGGACGGCACCGGCCGAGACCGCCGCGGCCGGCGGCCTCACCGACAGCCCCGAACTGGCCGGCCTGCTCGGCGAGACCGTCGTCCTGGCGCTGACCGCCCGCAACCGCGTCATCGGCCTGCTGACGCTCGGCGTCCCGTCCGGCGTCCGGTTCCGCCAGGAGATCCTCGAACTCGCCGAGGACCTCTCCCGCCGCGCCGCCCTCGCCCTCGACAACTCCCGCCTCTACTCCGAGCGCACCGCCACCAGCCAGGCCCTCCAGCGCAGCCTGCTCCCGCCGGACCTCCCGGAGATCCCCGGCGTCGAGGTGGACGTCTACTACCAGGCCGCCGGCGAGGGGAACGAGGTCGGCGGGGACTTCTACGACCTGTTCACCATCCGGGAGGGCACCTACGGCTTCGCCATCGGCGACGTCTGCGGCACCGGCCCGGAGGCCGCCTCGGTCACCGGCCTCGCCCGGCACTCGCTGCGGCTGCTCGCCCGCGAGGGCCTGGACGCCCCGCAGGTGCTGAGGCGCCTCAACGCGGCCATCCTGGACGAGGGTTCGCGCAGCCGCTTCCTCACCCTGCTCTACGGCGAGCTGACGCCCCGCCCGGACGGCAGCACCGAGCTCTCCCTGGTCTGCGCCGGCCACCCCCTGCCGCTGCGGCTGCGCACCGACGGCCGGGTCGACCGCGCCGCCACCCCGCAGCCGCTGCTCGGCGTCATGGACGACCTCGACCTCGTCGCCGAGACGCTGGTGCTCTCCCCCGGCGAGGTCCTGCTGTGCGTCACCGACGGCGTCACCGAACGCCGGGAGGGCCGACGGATGCTGGGCGACGACGGCCTCGCCGAGGTGCTCACCGGCTGCACCGGGCTGACCGCGGGCGCCGTCGCCGCCCGGGTCCAGCGCGCGGTCGAACGCTTCGCTCCCGAGCCGCCGTCCGACGACATGGCGATCCTGACCCTGCGGGTGCCCACCCAGCGCCAGTCCTGAGCGCCCGGGGAGCCCTGAGCGTTCCACGACTGACGCAGTCACAAATTGTTATCTTCACAAGGGTACAAGCGTCCGGGCCCGGGTAAACCGATCTCACCGGGGAATCCCCCGGCGGGGACGTGACCAGCGGCTCTCCGCTGGCCCATCACTTCTGACCGCAGCCCGCGCACGCTCTCAGCCGTGCGCCCTCGGCGCGGTCGCGCGCATCCACTCGTCGAACCCACACCACAGCGTCACTGCGCCCTGCGCGCGCACAAAGTGAAAGGAGCCTCCGGTGAGCAACGACGCTACCGGGGCAACGAACGCCCGCTCCACCGGCGCCGACGCGGGTAACCTCGGCTACCTCGCCCTCGGCCTGACACTGCTCGCCTACGGTCTGCTCTCCACCGGCATCCTGCACGACGCCGGCGTCGGGAACGCGGCCCACCTCGCCCACCTGCTCGGCGGCGTCACCCTCTTCATCGCGGGCCTCTGGCAGCTCCGCGGCGGCGAGGGCTTCACCGGCACCGCCTTCACCAGCCTCGGCGCCTTCTGGGCGACCTGGTCGGTGGCAGGCGGCGCGGGCAAGAACGCCGCCGGCCTGTTCCTGCTGCTGTGGGCCCTGCTCGCCCTCACGCTCACCGCCGCCAGTTGGGGCGCGGGCCTGGTCAGCCGCGCCGTCTACGGCCTGCTGACGCTCTCCCTGCTGCTGTCCGCCATCGCCACCTTCGGCGGCTACGGCGGCCTGGCGAAGCTGGCGGGCTGGGTCGCGGCCCTCTCCGGGCTCTCCGCCTGGTACTGGGCCACCTCCGCCCTGAGCAACGGCTCCTGGGGAAAGATCGCCCTGCCGGTCAAGTGATCCGCTCCAACCGCTCCTCCGCGGTACCGCGGGGCCGGACCTCCGTCTCGACGGGGGCCCGGCCCCGCCGGCGTGCCGCCAGCGCCAGCACGGCGTAGGCCAGCAGCAGGATCACGACCGCGACGATGCCGTCCGCCCAGAAGTGGTTGGCCGTCACCACCACCACCGCGACCGTCAGCACGGGGTGCAGCAGCATCACCCACCGCAGCGGACTGCGCGACACCCGCACCACCGCGACCGCTGCCAGCACGCACCAGGCGACGTGCACCGAGGGCATCGCCGACAGCTGGTCGGCCACCACGACACCGCCGACCGCTCCCCCGTACACCGACTGCCCGTACTCCGCGGCCACGTCGACGAAGCCGCTCCCCGGCAGCATCCGGGGCGGCGCCACCGGGATGAACTGCACCAGCAGACAGACCGCGGTGGTGATCACCACCGTGTTCCGCACCCAGGCGTACCGCTCCCGGTGGCGCAGGAAGACCCAGAGCAGGACCCCGAGCATCACCGCGAAGTGCATGGCCGCGTAGTAGTAGTTCGCCAGCCTCACCAGCACCGGGTACGGCGTGACCGCCGCCTGCCAGGAGGCCTCGTCCGGCAGACCGATCACCTGCTCGGTGTGGTGGATCCAGCTCGCCCGGTCCAGCGCGTGGTCCGCGCTCATCACCGACAGGTGCCCGACCAGCTGCCAGAGCGCGAACAGCGCCAGCAGCGTGCCGGCCTCCCGCAACAGCGCCGACAGCGACGGCTTCCGGACCCGCGACGCCAGGTACGCCCCCGCGTAGAGGCCTACGGCGGTGCCCCCGGCGGACTGCCAGGTCAGGGTCAGGTTCTGCATTGGCAGAGGGTAACGCGAAAAACCCCCATCCGGAATCCGGATGGGGGTTTTTCTGAATGATTGTTCGGCGGCGTCCTACTCTCCCACAGGGTCCCCCCTGCAGTACCATCGGCGCTGTGAGGCTTAGCTTCCGGGTTC
>NZ_JBHTRF010000024.1:0-6924 GCF_042796115.1 Kitasatospora sp. NPDC056446
CCCGGCCCGGGGCCGTGGGGTTTCGGGCGGGGGGGGGGGGGGGGTAACCTGGGGGGCCCGCGCGGCGTGTTCGGTGGGGGGGGGGGTCGGGGGGGGTTGGTGGGCCGCCCTGCGCCCGGGGGCCGCCTCCCCGGCACTCAGCCTGTGGCAGGCGGGGCAGAGCAGTTCACTGCGGGAGACTCGGCGGTCTCTGCGTGAGGTCCGCCTTTAGACGCACAGCGGGTCGAACTGGAACAGCTGCTCGTAGTTGTGTCCCCCGCTGGGCCCCGGAATCGCCAGTGCGTACTGGGGAGGCATGCCGGGCTTCTGACGCTCCAGCAAACGGTAGCCGTTGTCTCCGTCCTTCAGCGAGTAGATGCGTGTCGTCACGCCGGTTCCCGTCGACGCACCGTTGTCGTAGGGGTTGTTGGCAGGGTCGGTACCCCAGTACGCCCCTCCCCTGTCCATGCCGGGCCCGTTCAGCTCCCTCCCCGTGAAGAAGTCAAGCTGTCCGCTGCTCACATGCTGCTGCCGCCTCCCGGCGAGGACGTCCCTGATCCCGTCCTTGACCCAGTTCGGCAGGGGCCTCCTCGGCAGGCCCCTCGTGACCCCGTTGTGGACCAGGACGGAGGTGTTCCCGGCCGCGACGTAGTAGCTGTGCAGATCGGTGACGGTGATGTTGTACGCGGGCTGCGGCGCGGTCCGGTGGTTCACCGCGAGGATGCTCGCGCGGTCGCCCGCGGGAGTGCGCAGCTGGTCGCCGGCCGTCAGATCGGCGGCCTTGACCCATGTCCGCGTGTTCTCGGTCCAGAAGGGGTGGACGTCGGTGGCGGTGATCGATCCGACGGTCCCGTCGGTGCCGCGGACCGTGATGTCGGTGAACTCCCTGTCCTCGGGCGTGCGGATGACGTCCTCGACGGCGCGGGAGTAGGTCCGGCCGGTGTCCGGGTCGGTCGCCGTCACCCGGTCTCCGATCCGGAGCGTCTCGATCGCGCGCCGCGTGCCGTCGGCCAGGACGACCTGGGTCCCGGCGGGGAAGCTGTTCGGTTCGACGAAGCACGCCGCCGGGGGTTGCGGGTGCTGCTTCCCGGTCATCCACTTGAAGATCGGCACCCCGCGCTCGCCGTACTTCTCGGCCTTACGCCAGGCGCTGGCCTCCCCGATCACCGGCACCGCGGCAGCGCAGGACAGCGCGGCGTCCTCGGTGATCAGCTTTCCCTCGACCGCGTAGAAGCCGCAGTTGACGCCTTCGAACGCGCTGGCTCCCGGCAGCGGGAGGCTGCCGCCGAGGTCGAGGCCCATGTGGATGCCCATGGACCAGACCTCGTAGGCGCTCAGGTCCGGCGTCTTGGGGTTCATCGCCTCGAAGATGAACTGGTGGTAGGCCTCGGCCGCCTTCTGCTGCTCGAAGAGCACGGAGTCCCGGGACGAGGCGTGCACCAGCTCGGTGATCATGGATGCGCGCCAGACCCGGTCGGCCTCGTCGGCCGACTGGTGTGCGGACTCCGAGGCGCGCCGGGCCGCGGCGGACGCGGAGATGGCGAGATCGGCGGACCGCATGGCGGCGGTGAAGGAAGCCCGGGCCCAGATCGCCGCCGACTGTGCGGACAGGTCGGCCTGCCGGCTCGTCTCCCTCGCCTTCAGTGCCTTGACGGCGCTCTGCGCCGCCTGGGCCGCGGACTGGGTGGCCTTGTCACCGGAGGCCTTCGCGCTCGCCGCGGCCTTCTCCGCGTCCCCTGCCGCCGCCTGTGCCTCGTTGGCGTAGCCCTGGGCCTCGCCGCTCGCCCCCCTGGCGAGCGCCGCGACCCGTTTGGCCTCGGCGGCGTTCTGCCGCGCGAGCGCCGCTACCTGTGAGCCTTCGGCGATGCTCCTCTCGACCGCGGCCACGTGGGTGGCGGTGAGCTGGTCCTTGCGCAGGGCGGTGTACTGCCCGGTCTCGATGAACTTCTGCATGAGCAGTGGCGGGCTCTCCAGCGCGATCTTCGCCGCGGCCTGGACCTCCGGGCCGCCGCTGGAGAGGAGTTGGAAGGCCTGGACCCGTTCGTCGTTCTCCCGCGCGGTGAACTGCTCGGAGTCGAGGAAGGTCCGGAAGCCCTGGATGGTGTTCGAGTCGAGTGCCTTCTGGGCGGCCTCCTTGACGCCTGCTCCGCCGCTCTCCAGGAGGCGGAAGGTGCGTACCTGGTAGTCGTCCAGGGCCGCCTGGTACTGCCCGGTCTCCAGGAAGGCGTGGATCTGGTCGGCGGACCCGGTGAGCGCGCTGGTGGCGGCCGCCTTGATCCTGTCGGTGCCGGCGTACTGCACGACCTGCTGGACGCGGGTGCGCTCGTCCTGCTGCTCGGCGAGCTTCCATCCTTCGCGGACGTAGGACTGGACCGCGGCGTCGGAGCTCGTCAGGGCGGAGCGGGCCGCGCTGCGCCCCCAGGGGCCTCGGGTGCCCATGGCGATGACCGCGATTCGCCGGCCGCCGGCCGTGACGGACCCGGGGTCGGCGCCGGGCGCGGACGCCTGGGCCGCCAGGCGGGTGGCTTCCTCGTTCGTCTTCTTCGCGTCGGCGACCGCCTGGGCGTTGCGCTTGCGCTCGTGGTCGGACTCGGCCTTGATGCTCCGGGCCTGATCGACCGCGTCGTTGGTACGCCCGGTGAGGTCCTCCGCTTCGGCGCTGCGGGCGAGCGTCTGGACGTTCCTGGCGCTCTCCAGCGCGACGCCCGCCGCGTTGGCGGAAGTGTCGGCTTCGGCGGCGTGCACGGCAGACTTCTGGGCGGCGTCGGCGGCGGTGCCCGCCTGCTCCGCGGCGTCCGACGCCGCCTGCGCGGCCGCGGTGGCGTGTGCCTTGGCGGAGGCCGCCAGCTTTCCCGCGGCGTCGGCCATGCCGGTGGCCTGGGTGGCCAGACCGACGGCGGCCTTGGCGGCGCGTGCTCCTTCGGCGGCGCTGCGGTGGGCGGCGTCGGCGGCGCGGCGGGTCGCGGCGGAGGAGACCCCGGCCTGGTCGGCGTATCCGGCGCTCTCCTCCGCGGATGCGGCGGCCGCTTCGACGTCCTTGGAAGCGGTGTCAGCGGCCTGGGCGGCACCGACGGCCTTGTTGCCGATGTCCGTGACCTGCTTGGCCACGCTGACGAGCAGGTCGGTCTGCTGGACGACGGCGTTCGTCTCGTTGATCTTGTCCCGGGCCTTGCCCGCCGCTGCCGCGTTCACCACCGCATCGGCGGCGGCTCCCCGGGCGGATACCGAAGCGCGCTCGGCCGCGGCCGAGGCCTGCGCCGTCTGGGAGGCCGTGGCGATCGCCAGCCGGGCGTAGTTGGTGGCCCGACGGGCTGCGGCGATGGCGGCCTGTCCGGCCTCGGCAGCCCGTTGGGTGGCCTCCGCCGCGCGCGCGGCCGCTCCTGCGGCGGAAGCGGCGTCACTCTTGGCCGCGGCGGTCTCCTTGGCCGCCACGGCGGAGAACTGCTTGGCGAGAGCCGCCGCCTTGAGGGCCCGGTCCGCCTCGTCCTCGGCCGCCTTCAACTGCTGTGCGGCCTGCTCGCCGGCCTGCTTGGTCTGGGTCACCAGGTCGGTGACCGAGGTGTACTCCTGATCGCGCGCGCGTGCGACGTACTGGCCGACGGTCAGGAACTCCCGCACGTCGGCCGGCGAGCCGTTGACGGCGATCGTCGCGGCGGCCTTGGTGGCCGCGCCACCGGTGCTGAGGATCTGGAAGAGCTGCACGCGGTCGTCGCTCTCGCGCGCCGGGTACTGGCCTTCGTTCAGGAAGTTGCGCACGTCGTCCGGGGTGCCGTTGAGCGCGGCCACGGCCCGATCCTTCAGGTCCTGGCCGCCGGACTCCAGAAGCTGGAACGTCTGGACCCGCTGGTCCGACTCGAGCGGTGCCTTCCACCCTCCCGAGACGAAGGCCCTCAGCTGCTCCGGAGTACCGTCCAGCGCCGCCTGTGCGGCATCCCGGAGCTCGCGCCCACCGGCGGTGACGAGCTGCAGGGCGATCTGCCGGTCGTCCTTGAGCTCCGCGCCGGCCTTCCCGGAGTCCAGGAACGCGCGCACGTCGGCGTCCCCGCCGGCCAGGGCGGCTTCGGCCGCGGCGCGTACCGCGGGCCCGCCCGCGTCCCAGAAAGCGACCGTCTTGCCCCGGTCGTTGTCCGGCAGGACCGCTGCGGGTGGCTCCACGGGCGGGACGCCGCCGGCGGTCGCCACCGGGCCCGCCGCCGTCAGCCCGGCCAGCAGCGCCAGTGGTAGAAGGCCACGGCACAACAACCGAGTACCCACGAACCTTCTTGGCCCTTTATTTGCTTCAGATATTCGCTGTGACACCGAATCAACCCACTCTTCACATAGAGATCGGACACCATCAATCAAGCGGTGCGCCGGGATCCTACATGACGTGGAGAAACTGTCGTGAACTCATGTAGAGTTCGCGCGGCGCAGTATGGCGCATGGTCAGATCCCCGCAGGTCAAGTGGTGTTGCCGTAGCCTCCCGCCGACCGCCGCAGGGGTCCCGCACCAGCCGACTGCTCAAGGTCCATACCTTTTGCATCAATTCACCCAGGGAAAAGGAACATGCACGCTTCCAGAAGCCGTTGGCTGCTCGCCGGACTGATAGGGGTCACCTCCGCCGGGCTCGGCGGGATTCCCACCGCCACGGCCGACCCGGTGTCCGCGGCGAACGCCGCCGCCCCGCCCATCGTCGAGGACTTCACCTACCCCGGCGCCGCGCAGATCCTCGCGGACCGGGGCATCACCCTCACCGGCGGGGACGGGCACATCCTTCTCGCCGACGACTGCAACACCGCCCAGATCAAGGTCTGGTCACGCCTGCCGAGTGCCGACGTCGGCCAGTTCTGCTTCAACAGCACGGCCGCCCACGGTTCCCTCACCATGTCGATAGACAAGGTCATCGGACTGCAGAGCCGCGCCCAGCCACTCACCGCGTCCATGACCACCGGCACACGCACCGACACCGTCACCGTCCCCAAGGGCGAGACCAAGGGGGTCGGCGAAGGCGCCCCCGGCGGCAGCCGGTCCGTCCTGCTCCAGCTGACGGTCGACTCCCCCACCGCGCCCACGCCCCCCGCCACGCCCGTCGGCGACGCCGCCTACACGGCCCGCATCGACATCGGCGACGGCAAGCGCTCGTGCACCGGCGCCCTCGTGGACCGCAGCTGGGTGATCACCGCCGCGTCGTGCTTCGCGGACGACCCGGCAAAGCCGGCCACCCTCGCAGCAGGCGCACCGAAGTGGCACACGACGGCCACCATCGGGCGCCCCGACCTCACCAACACCGGCGCGGGCGCCGTCGCCGACATCGTCGAGCTCGCCCCGCGCACCGACCGCGACCTGGTCATGGCCCGCCTCGCCTTCCCGGTCACCGGCATCACCCCCGCCGCCATGGGCGGCACCGCGCCGGTCAGTGGCGAGGCCCTTCGCGTGACCGGATACGGGCGCACCTCCGCGCTGTGGGCGCCCACCGCGCTCCACGCCGCCTCCGTCGCCGCCGGGGCCGGCGACGCCACCGGCGTGGACCTCGCCTGGCAGGACGCCGGCACCACCGTCTGCGCGGGCGACGCGGGTGCCCCCGTCACCCGCACCGTCAACGGCCAGACCCAGCTGGTCGCCGTGACGAGCCGTTCCTGGCAGAGCGGGTGCCTCAACACCACCACGCCCAACGTCGGCGCCTACGCCGTGCGCACCGACGGCATCGCCGCCTGGGTGAAGCAGGTGCGCGAGGCCGCGCTGTCCGCCACCGCGCCGACCGCCGGCGGGGTGTACGACCCGGTCAAGCAGACGTCCACGGTGTTCACCGTCGACGACAAGGGCCGCGTCGTGGGCGCGTACAACATCAACGGCCAGGGCTGGAGCTCCTGGTCGTCGATCAGCGACCGGCCGGCCGGCGTGAAGCCGTTCGTCGGCTCGCCCACCGCCCTCTACAACCCCGCTACCAACGCCATCGAGCTGTTCGCCACGGACACCGACGGCCTCATGTGGCACACCTACTACATGGCCGACGCGCAGGGCTGGCGCCCCTGGGCCGGAACGGGGGCGACCTCGTTCACCGGCAGCGCCACCGCCGTCTACAACCCGTCGACGAAGACCGCCGAGGTGTTCGCCACCACCGCCGACGGTCCTGTCGCCCACATGTACTACACCCCGGGCATGACCGACTGGAGCACCTGGTCGAACATCAACGCCGACTACCGGTTCACCGGCTCCCCCAAGGCCCTCTACAACCCGGCCACCGACGCGCTCGAGCTGTTCGCCATCGGCCGTGACAACACCATGTACCACACCTACTGGGCCAACGACGGCAAGCCGTGGAGCCCGTGGCTGCAGCTGAACCGGAACACCTTCACCGGCAGCCCGAGCCTGGTCTACAACCCGTCGACGAAGACCGCCGAGGTCTTCGCCACCGACCCCGACGGCCTCATCGCCCACTCCTACTACACCGCGGGCACGGCGGGCTGGAGCGCCTGGACGACCATCAAGGGCGACCTGCCGTTCACCGGCTCCCCCAGCGTCCTCTACAACCCGGCCACCGACGCGCTCGAGCTGTTCGCGATCCGCAGCGACAAGAGCTTCCAGCACACCTACTGGTTCAACGACGGCAAGCCCTGGAGCGCCTGGGAGTCCCTCGCGACCACGAAGTTCGCCGGCCGGATCCCGGCCGCACTGTTCAGCGGCTCCTCCAACACCGTCGACCTGTTCGCCGCCGGTGACACCGGCGCCGTGAATCACACCTCCTACAAGCCCGGCATGCCCAAGTGGGCCCCCGTGGACACCCTCGCCGGCACCACCCTGCCCGGAATCGCCCTGCCCACCAGCTGACCGGCTGAGCACCGCAGGACCCGGACCGCGCGCGGCGCCCGCCCCCCCCCCCGGGGGGCGGGCCCCCCCCCCGTGGCCGGCCCGGCCGTGGGGCCCCAACAAATTGTGGGTAGGGGGTGTTGATTGGCGTGTAAAGT
>NZ_JBHTRF010000024.1:6934-115427 GCF_042796115.1 Kitasatospora sp. NPDC056446
CCCGCCCCCCGCCGCCCGCCCGCCCCCACCCCCCGACTCCGGTCGGGGCCCCCCCCTCCCCGCGCGCCGCGGCCGCGCCCCCCCCCCCACCACCACGGTGGCCGGCGCCGCGCCGCGTTCGCGGACCGGACCTTCGAGCCGAAGCTCTGTCTCTGAAGGCGTTGTTCATGCGCTTCTCAGTTCATGCGCTTCTCCCGTGGCGCGGCGGACGCGGTCGTCGGTTGTCAGTGGGGAGCGCTATGTTCACGAACGTCGATTGGACCTGGTGGACGGGGGCATCGTGGCGGATCCCAAGAGCGGGACGATCAGCTGGGAAGAGGTGCGCGGCCTCATCGCCGCGCGGGTTCCGCAGGGGGTGACCAAGCGGCTCTCCCCCGTGCCCGCCGCCGAGCTGAGCCATCTGCGTACTCCGCTGCGCAAGCTCCGCGCCGAGCTCGCGCGCGAACTCTCCTCGGGCGACATGAACCGGTACTCCGCCGCCTACGACCAGCTCGCCGCACTGCAGTTCGCCGGGATCCACTGCTCCGCCACTGCCGCCCAGGCCCTGGAGTGGCTGACGGCCCGCCCGCTCCTCGACATCACCTGGCCCCTGCCCGGCGGTGGTTCCACCAACCCGGACCACCACGTCCTGCTGATGGCGCTGCTCTCACCGCACCGCGACCAGGCGTTCCACCGTGAACTCGCGGTCCGGCTCGCCGAGTGGCTGCCCGCACGGGGCAACCACGGCCGGTGGCTGATCACCCACGGCCTCGCCGTCCGGTCAGGCGCCGCACTCCCCCGTCACCGACGGCTACCTGGTCGGCTGGGTGCGTCAGGGAAGCTCGATCCGCTACCCCTACCACCGCGAGATCGGCGAATGGCTCGCCGAACAGGGCCTGCACGAGCCGGTACCGCACCACGACACCCTGCTCTCCTGGCTGCGCGCCCAGCCCGGACTGGCCGAGTTCGTCCCCCGCCTATTCGAAGTCCCGGACGTCGGAACCGAGTTCAACGATCCCCACGCCGCCGGCTTCGGGCCGGACAACGAGTGGCCCAAGGCCCTCACCACCCTGGCGGGCGAGTGCGAGCTCGACCGCGCCGAGCTGATCGACCTCTGCCCCGGAAAACTCCTGCGCGGCGACCGGCCCGGCAACCTGCGAGGCTTCCTCCGGCTGTACGCGGCTCTGACGCTCGGCCCCGAGGAAGTCCTCACCCGGGCCCGCGATCACGTCCGGCTGGCTGCCGACGGCGCACCGACCGCCGCCAAGACCGCCCAGGCGGCCCTGGTACCCGTGGACGACCGGCTCCCCGCCGAGCTGTTCACCGAGCTGACGGCCGCAGTTCTGGCCCGCCCGGAGAAGACCCTCGCCACCGTCCAGCTGAGCCGCGCCGCCGCCGCCCTGCGCCGCGACCCCACCAGGGCGGACGGACTGCTGCCCGCCGTCAGCGCGGCCTTCGCCCACCCGGCTCCGGCCGTCCAGGGACGCGCCCTGCGCCTCACCGCCCAGCACCTGTCGCACGTCGCACCGGCCACCGCCGAGGCCGTGCGCAGCGCCGCCGCCGCCCTCGGCCCGGCACTGCGGCCCGAGGCCCAGAGTTTGCTGGCCATCCAAGTGCCCGCGGAGAAGGACGCCGCCGAACCGCACGCCGTCGCACCGCCCACGGGCCAGGCCGCGCTGCCCGACGCACCCGCCGGCCCACTCGACCTCGCCGAGCGGCTGGCGGCCAGCACAGGAGCGGCCAGGAGGATCCCGGCTGTGACGGCCGAAGCCAGTAAACGTATATGACGGTGTGCCATGAGTTCCCCCTCGGACCGGACAGGCCAGCTACCGCCGGCCGCTCCAGCGACAGGCAAGACCAGCGCCGGCCCACCGCTGCGAACCTGGGCCGAAACGGATCAGGAAAGGATGAGGAACAGGATGAGGAACAGGATGAGGGCGGGTCAGGAACGGGCGTGACGAGCGGGTGAGGGAAAGTCAGGAACGGCGCCTACGAGAGCGCTCCAGGCGCTTGAGGGCCTTGACGGCGACCTTCTCCCGGCACTCCTCGGTTTCTGTGGCAGGACCAGCAACGACCGACTCCCACCGGGGTGACAGCCCCTCACAGCCCGGTCAGCCACCGGTACCACCATGACCGCCTCGACGTGTCGGGCCGGGCGGAGGACGGGCGCCAGGCGGCGTACGGGTCCGGCAGCGTGCGCCGTTCGAACTCTGTGCCGAGCCCGGCGGCGACCCGCCCCAATTCGCGACGGGCGCGCGGTGGCAGGGCGGGGAGCATCGCCTCGATCTCGTCGGCCGCGCCGAGGATCTCGCGGCAGGGGCACTCCAGCAGGGGCACGTACAGCCACCAGCCAGGCCGGGGCGGGAATTCCTCGTACTGGCCGAGCGCCCTGCTCAGGTACCCGGGGTTGAGAGGGATTAACCATCCGCCGAGGGATGGATGGCGGGAGTTGGGATCCCGGCCACCCGCTTGTCGCGTGGCCCTACGCCCCGGCGGGTGAAGCCGTAGGAGCGCTCGACCTTGCCGACGTGGAGGGAGCGGGCGGGCCCGGAGGGCCCTGGGCCGGGCGAGGGAGCGGCGCCGGCGATCTTTCCCCCGACTACTGGTGGTCCTGGTCGGCACTCCGGCCGCTGGGGTCCGTTCGGCGGTGGCGGACCTGCGCCCGGCCGCCGAGGAGAACCCGGCCACCGCCGAGATGCTCGCCGCCGTCCCGGCCGGCGCCGCCCGCATCGGGAACCTGCCTCAGCACGGCCCGGCTGCCCCGGTGTGGCACCCGCTCAGTACCCGGGGCGGGCGGGCGGATGGATGCGGCTGCAGCCCTGACCGGCACCCGCACCCCGATGCCCAGCCCGGGCGGGGCGGGGCATCAAGGCATCCGGATCGGCCGCCACCAATGCTCTGACCTGCCGGCTCACCCGGACTCCAAGCCTTCCGGGACCGGCTGCGGGACAGCCTCCAAGGTGACCATCAGGGAATCCCGATTCTGAGACGGTCCGTCAGGTGCCCGGGCCGGCCGCTCCGCCCAGGGGCGGGGCGTCGACCTTCTCGACCGGGCCGAAGTCCCGGAAGGCGCCCGAGGTGCGCACCTGAAGCCCCTCGAACTCGACCAGCCGGTCGTAGCGGACAGTGCGGCCCTGGGCGTCGATCCACTGGTCGAGCTGGAATTCCTTGGCGTTCTTGGCCTTCAGGGTCTGGTAGAGCGAGGCCTCTACGGCCCTGATCTGCTCCAGGTCCACCCTGCCGGAGAGATGGAAGCACGGCGTGCCGGCGCAGTCCTCCATACCCTTGCGAGCGGAGGGGCCGAAGGAGAGCAGCAGCGTGGCATAGGCGTGGTAGTCCGCGATCCGGTCTCCACGCGGGGAGATGCTCCAGCCGTTGTCGCCCTTGGTGTAGGTCTTGCCGTCGTCGCCGACGATGACCGTGGGGCCGTCGCTGTCGCCCCCGAGGACGCCGACGGGGCCGGACTTCACCTTCTCGTCGAGCCGGCCGGTGCGGACGGGGCCGTTGAGGTTGACCCGGCCCTTCACGGTCGTGGTGACCGGGCCGCCCCCCGATGTGAAGTCCTGGGTGGCCGCGTACGGCGTCTCCCCCGCCAGCGCGAGCGCTTGCGCGGGGTCGATCGCCCCGCCCGCCGTGGTGGGGGCCGGGAACGAGGGGGTCGTGGTGGTCGCGCCTTGGGACGTCGGCGCGGCGGTGGCGGTGCGTGCGACCGGGCTGGCGGTCGAGACGGCGGCCGGTGCCGGGTCCTCCCCGCAGCCTGCCAGGCCGGCGATGGAGAGCGCCGCGAGGGCGACGGCGAGCACGGTTGAGCGACGCATGATCAGGACCAACCCCCAGGGCAGCGACGGGACGGGGGCATCCTGACACACCATCCGGTCCGTGACCGAACAGATTTCCGGCCCCGACCCGCCACGCCCTCTGCGGGACCCCCGGCCCCGGCGGCCGTTCCCGCGGCCTACGCGGGTGGGGCGGGCCGTGGCCATGGCCGTACGACCTTGAGGACACTGAGCACGCCGAGGACATCGGCCCGCAGTGCGGTGGTCGAGCCGTTCGGGTTGGCAGCGCCACGTCGGTTCGCGCTCCGGCCCGGCCGGGACGACTGCGGTGGTTCGACGGCGTCGGCCTGGTCGTCGTTGTCGTCGGGCTGGGCAAGGCTCTGGCGGGTGCTCACGGACGTCGGTCGTGGTCAGCTGCCGCCTCTCCGGGATATCCGGCGCTCCCGACAGCCGGTGACGGTCTCGGGATGCCGGTGAGCGGCACGCCGATCCGGTCCTCCCCGTCCCGCGTGTTGACCCTGGTAGCCCCCTGCTGGGCTGTCGCAGGCCTTGAGGATGGCGTGACAATGGCATCGGGGAGGGCCTTGCCGGTTCGGCAAGGACGGTATGTCCGGAGGGGGCGGGATGTCCGTGCAAGAGCAGAGCGCGCTCCAGGATGACGGCTTGTCAGCATCTTGCCGTTTCGAGCGTTGGCGGGACCTGGTGGGGCGAACGCGGGTGACTGAGACGACCAGTGCCCATGTCGAGGCCTTCACGGCGGAGTTGCGGCTGTTCGACATGGGGCCGGCACAGCTGATGGCAACGTCGTTCCCGTCCGCGCGGTTCAGGCGGAGCGAGCGCATGATCCGAAGCTCGGACAAAGAGCTGTACCACCTGACCCTGCTGACAGCCGGAAGCCACGCTCTCGCTGGTGGCGACGACCAGCGGGAGACGCACGGCGTCGGAGATCTGTGGCTCATCGACAGCTCGCACCCCTACGATGGCCGATTCTGCGGGGCCCAAGTCCCCGGTCAAGAGGCCCCCCGGGCCGCCGGGATCAGCGTCGACCTGCCCATCTCGCAGCTACCCGTATCGCCGGACCGGGTGCGTGACCTCCTCGGTCGCAGGCTCTCCGGCCGGGATGGCACGGGTGCGGTGCTGGCGGACTTCCTCCTTAGCCTGGAGCGCCGGGCCGCGTCGCTGCAGCCCGCCGAGGCGTCCCGGCTCGGCATGGTCGTGGTCGACTTGGTGTCGGCGTGGATCGCCCGGGAGCTCGACGTCGAGAACACGCTGCACCCGGAGGCGCGGCAGCAGGCCATGGTAGAGAGCATTCGGGCATTCATCCGGGCCAACCTGCACGATCCCGAGCTGACCCCGCCCACGGTCGCCGCCGCGCACAGCATCTCGGTCAGCTACCTGCACCGCCTCTTCACACGCTACTCCGACGGGGAGACCGTCTCCGCGTTCATCCGCCGCCAGCGGCTCCGGAAGGCGCACCGCGACCTCGCCGACCCCGCCCTGCACAGCGTGCCGATCCACGGCATCGGTGTCCGTTGCGGCATTCCTGGCGCCTCCGAGTTCAGCCGGGCATTCAAAGCGGCCCATGGGCTCTCGCCTCGGGAGCACCGCCGGCAGACACTTTCCAAAGCCGCGGACGGGGCGACGCAGATCGGATAACTGCCGCCGCATTGCAGATTGTCCCGGCGGACTGCCCGCATACAGTGAGGGCCGCGCCAACGAGCACTCCGGTAAGGAATCCCGAGAAGCGCCAGAACAACCTGGACGACCCCTTCCGGACAGGTCGGGTGCCATCCGGCTGGGACGACACGGGAGATGACCTCCGAGCCGCACGACGGCGCTGCCTTTAACCGCTGACGCAGGGGGGAACCATGATCAGCCGTCTCAAGAAGTCGCTCGCGGCAGCAGCCGCTGCTCCTGTCTCATCCTCAGTACGGCCGGCACCGCATCCGCCTCCGCCCAGCACGGCTACGTCACGTGGGCAACGGGCGGCCGGCAGATGTCCTCCGTCTGCCTGGCCTCGACGCCCTCACGGCCTCGACCGCACCCCGTCGCGTCCGGAAGGAGGCGGCCCGGCTGGTCCGAATAGTCGCCTCGTGACGCTCACAGGGCCCCGCGCCGGATAGAGCCTCACGTGCAGGACCCGCACCTCCCACCACGAATCAAGCCGGGGCGGGCACCGCGACACTCGGGTTCCGTCACCACCCGCCGGGGCCCGGCGCTGCAGGGCGGGGCGGGGCAAGACGGCCGGGCGGGCGGCCGTTGAGAGCGCTATGTACAAAACGGAAAGAGGTGCCTATCCCGCCCATGGTTTGCCGGGGCAAGGTTGAATATCTTACTGCGGGCGGGCGGCACAAGTGAAATCCCGACGCATAATGACGAGGTGCGAGCGTGGCTACTGGCCCGCTTCGGCTGACAGCGAGAAGGATGGAAGATGAACTGGCCCGAGGGGTGGGAGTGGTTGGATGAGCAGAGGGAAAGGTGGGAGGTTCCGGATTCTCTGCGGGAGCCGGCAGCCTCGGCCCCATTGAATCTGGCTATCACCATGCTGTCCTGCGACTTCCTTGGGCATGAGCTTTGCGTACTGGTGGGGAGATTTATTGCCGAGAACGCACAGCTCTATCTCCGTTCCCCAGGAAGGGGCTTGACGTTTCGCGAGCAATCTCTTGTTTCCGATGTCTTGACCAGGCATACGCGTCGCACGTTCGAAGCCTGGGAGAGGTTTAGGATGAGCGCGGAACGGGAGGGGCCCGCCGATGAAGTTCGCCGACTCGTGCAGGAGAATCGGGGACTTCTTGCGTCTGAGCTGAATGAGGCAATCCTGGCTTTTTCAAGGCTTCCGGGTAGCGTTCTCTGAGAGGGAGATTGATCTCGTGGCGGCCGGGTCCGTGTCCGCGATATTGAAACGGGGTGCGGGGGGCAAGGGCCACTCAGTTGATGCGAGCGCACCTTATATGCATATGCCTTACCAATAATTGCAGACGCTGGCTAACGAAAGAGCGCTATGCGTCGGATGCGGGGAAGCACGGCAGGACGGGCTCCGCCAGTTCCTGCAGCAGCTCCCCCACCGGCCGGTCGTCGGGCCGCAGGCTGAAGGGGACGTGCGAGACCCCGAACAGTGCCCGTGGTCTCCAGGTGCTCGATCAGGGCGTTGCGCCCGATGCTGAGGCCGAGCCGGATCGGACGGGCCGGGCGAGGCGTGCGTGGTCGGTGAGGTCCGGGACGGTCTGGCCGACGAAGGTTCCCAGCGGCACGCCGACGATGTTGGCGACGGTGAGCCCGGCCGGGCCCACCCTGCAGATATTTGCAAAGGCTGGATATGTGCGTTAGCAGATATTATGCGCAAGGGTTTATCCTGGAGAGCAAGCACCTGGAAGGAGAGCCGCACCCATGACCGCCACGGACCCCGCGCTGACCGCCCTCGCCAACGGCTGGGCCGCCCTCTACCTCCTGGCCGGCCGGATCGAGGCGCACATCGAGCGCACCCTCCAGGCCGAGCACGACCTGAGCTTGCGCGAGTACTCGCTGCTCGACGTACTCAGCCGCCAGCACGACGGGGAGGGCGGGCACCTGCAGATGAAGCAGGTCGCCGACGCCGTGGTGCTCAGCCAGAGCGCCACCACCCGCCTCGTCACCCGGCTGGAGGACCGCGGCCTGCTCTCGCGCTACCTCTGCGCGACCGATCGCCGCGGCATCTACACCGACGTGACCGGGCCCGGCCTGGAACTCCTGGAAGCGGCCAGGCCGACCAACGACGCCGCCCTCCGGAAGGCCCTGGACGAGGCCGCCAAGAACCCCGAGCTGGCCCCGCTGGTCGCCACCGTCGAGGAGATGAACATGTCGCGACGGCTCCCGGAGCCCACTGCCACCCGCTGAGCACGACGAAGCCCCGGAAGCCCCGGAAACGCCGCCAAGGGCGGTCCCGGGGCTTCGTGCCGACCGCTTCCGCTCGTCCTCGTACGGGCCGTACCCCCGGATCCGGCCCGCCGACCCCGATGGCCGACAGGGCGCACACCCGGCACCGGGAGGCCCTTCGGACGCACGGCGCGCCCGAGGACGCGCGTCACGCCGCCGGTAGACGCGACGGCCTTGGTCTCCGGCTGCCGGATCGATCACCTGCTGGGGCTGCCCATCACGCCTTGGGCGACTTGTAGAGGGTGGCGGCCATCGCTCCCAGTTGCTTGTTGGCCTTGAGCGCGAGGTCGATGGCATCGCTCACGGAGTCACTGGGCACCGGAATGTTGTTCACGTAGATCGCGAAGGCGTAGCGGCGGCCGTCCTTCGCGTCGATGTAGCCCGCGAGGGCCTTCGTGCCGAGAGCGAGCTTGCCCTGGTAGGAACTGACCAGGGTGCCGGTCTTCGCCCGGATGTGTCCTGCGGCGGGATCGGTGCGCGCGATGACGTCGGCGAGCGAACCGTCGACGCCCATGCTCGGCATGGAGTCGTAGAAGACGTCGAAGTCGTCCTGTCGTGCCAGGTGCCGCAGCAGCGCCACCTGGGCAGTCGGCGTCGCCTTGTCGCCGGGGAGGCCCTGGGCATCGACGAGGCTCACCGAATTCGGATCCACACCCGCGTGGGCGAGGAACTCCTTCTCGGTCTTCATGCCGTCCGCATAGGTTCGTTGCCCGTTGTGTGCTGCCATCAGCGGCGGCAGAAGGTTCGCCCCGAGATTGTGGCTGACCTTGTTGATCAGCTTCGCGTACTCCTTGAAGGGCGGGGAAGTGTAGGTCGCCGATACGGGCAGCGAGTTCACTTCCGCCGACGGGGGAAGCCTGCTGTCGGGGTTCGCTCCCAGCGAGGGGGCGGAGACGCTGACGCCGTTTCTGGCGAGTGCCTCGATGAGGACTGTGCGGGCGAACGCCGCCGGGTCGGGAACCTGGTAGGTCGTCACGAAGGGAGCCTTCACGTCCGCCGGCACGGAACCCCGGACCCGTATGTGACCAGGGCTCACGCTTTCGGTCGTCACCGCCGGCTTGCTTCCGGCGGGTGTGGTCGTCACCTGCGCGTCGACGGCGAACGCGGCCGTCTTCGGGCGCCAGTCGACCTTGGCCGGCTCGCCGGGTGCGCCCGGCGTGATGAGCACGTCGATCAGGTTGTCGTTGACGATGGTCGGAGTGACCGGCACCCCGCCGATCGACACCGGATCCCAGAGCCGGTTGTCGATCACCACGTCGCCGTCGACGTGGCGGACTCCACTGGCCGCGACCTGTCGAGCCAGCTCGTCGACACCCGCCAGCGGATCCTCTTCGGTGATGGTCGCCATGCCGGGTACGGCGTTGGCGTCGTAGTGGTCGAAGTCGGGGACGTCCAGTCCGCCTGACGCGGTGGTCCGACCGCCGAGTGCCAGATCGCCGCTCCCGACCAGGATGAGATCGCCGGAGAGCCGCCCGTCCGCGGAGACCGTGCCCGAGTGCACCACGGGCGTACGGAAGCGGTGGTCGTCACCCAGGACGTCGAGCGCGGCACTGACCGCGAAGGTCTTGGCCGTCGAACCGGTCATGAACTGCGAATCGGCGCCCTTGGATTGGACGACCTTCCCCGTCTGCAGGTCGGCGACCTGCAGGCCCCACTGGCCCGACGACCACGGCTCGGTGCTCATGAGCTTCTGCAGGTCGGCGCTCACCCGGGTGGCGCCCGGTGCCGGAGAGGCCGAGTTGTCCGTGGAGTCGTGGGAGCACGCCGTCATCGCCACGGCGGCCGTGATCGAAGCGGCGAGCGCCAGGGCTGTACGCCGCCGCACCCGAGGTGTCCTGGTTCCGGCGAGGGAGTTGCTTGACATTCGTTCTTTCCTGTTCGACTTCGACTTTCGCGCTCGATCGAACGCTTGCGGCCTGGTTGCTGCGCGGTGGCTAGGACTTTCCGCCCTTGCCGATGGCGATGCTTCCGTTGCGGGTCCGGACGGCCACGGAATGGCCGCCAGCGTTGTCCTTCGCGACGTTCACGGTGACGTCGCCCTTCTTCGCGGCCGTGCGGACCGTGTACGTCGATTCCGGCAGGCCCGGTTCGACGTTGCCGTCCCTGCTCTGCACGTCGACCAGGTCGGGCACGGCGGCCAGGCGCAGGTGGACGTTGCAGCCCCGCGGTTCACGGGCGCAGTGCCCGGACCGCGACCGTGCGCGACACCCGGGCCGCCTGCAGGACCAGCGCGAGGCAGGTGGTGACCAGCGTCCCGGCGGCGAGCGCCCCGAGCGTGGCCCAGGGGAGGCCCGCCAGGACCCGGACGACGTCGGTCCGGGCTCCCAGGGCGATGGTGAGACCGGATACGGCGAGGAACAGCGCGCCGAAGACGATCGCCGTCCCCGCGTAGATCGCCCCCTCGTAGACCATCGACCGGGTGACCACGCCCGGCCGCGCGCCGGCCACCGTCACGACGGCGGAGTCACGGGCGCGCTCCCGCCCGACGAGGGCGATCACGGCGAGGCCCCCGACCCAGGACACGACGAAGACCCAGCCCAGCACGACCAGGATGTTGTCCAGCCCGGCGCTGCCTCCGGGCATGGCCTTCCCCATCACCATGAAGAGGCCGACGAACGACAGGGAGAGCGCGAAGGGCAGCACCGTGGTGACGCTCCTCGTCGCGCGGGCCCGGCACGACCGCACGGCAAGGTGCCAGGCGACGCCGCGCGAGGGCACCAGCGCCGTCCAGAGCTTCATCAGCGGGGTGAGCACCCACGGCCCCATCAGCAGCAGCAGGCAGACGAGGAAGAGGTTCCCGGCGAACGCGAAGGCCGTCCGCTGGGCGAGCCCGCCCTTGAGTTCGAGGCCCAGGCCGGGGACCCACATCCCGACCACGCCGGCGAGCAGGCACAGGGCGAGGCCACCGCGGGCCACGCCCGGCCGCGCCGGAGGATCGGAGACGTCCCGGAAGGCGTGCATCTCCGGCGTCCTGGCGGCCCGCCGGGTGACGCCCCAGCCCCCGAGCAGGCACGGAACCAGTCCGAACAGCACGCTCACGCCGACGTACCAGAACCGGAACCCGGCCGAGGCCCCGTGCAGTTCGAGGCCCGTCCCCTTCCACTGCGCGAGGGTGACACCCGCGACCAGCAGGGCGAGCGGTGCGGCCAGCGCGCCGGCCACCGCGCCCAGCACCACCATCTCCGTCCGCAGGATGCGCCTGACCCGGTGGCGCGGAATCCCGAGGATCACCCACAGGGCGTGCTCGCGCCGCTGGGTCGTCAGCGTCAGGCCGACCGCGGAGGCGACGATGCCCACGGCGGCGAGCACGGTGAAGAAGACGATGTTGCCGCCGAGGGCGGTCGACGCGGAGACCATCCGTGCGTCACCCGCCGCCCGCGCCGCCGAGACGGCGGTGAACATCGCGATGGCCGAGCCCGCCGAGCACGCCGCGCCGACCGTGGCGCACAGGAGCGTCCAGCACCACATCGACGCCTGCAGGCGGATGTCCGACAGTACGAGCCGGATCACGACTCCTCCCCGCCCGCTTCGTCCGCCGACTGCGCCGCGAGGACGGCGTCGCCCACCGCGCGGGAGTCGCCACCGGGGATGACGGCGTGCACCCGCCCGGACCCCATCACCACGACCTGATCGGCCCGCGCGGCCGCATGGGGGTCGTGGGTGACCATGAGCACCGTGCTCCCCTGCGCGGGAAGCGCCTGCAGCCAGTCGAGCACCACATGACCCGACTTGAGGTCGAGCGCACCCGTCGGCTCGTCGGCGAAGACGATCCGCGGCTGGTTCGCCACCACCCGGGCCACCGCGACGCGCTGGCGCTCGCCACCGGAGAGGCGGTCGGGGCGTCGCCGCGCGTGCTTGGCGATGCCGAGCCGCGCCATGGCGTCCTCGACCCGCGCCCTGGGCACCGGGCGGCCGGCGAGCCGCGCGGGCAGGGCGATGTTGTCCTCGACCGTCAGCGAGCTGACGAGGTTGTACTCCTGGAAGACGAAGCCGATGTTCTCGCTGCGGAACGCGGCCTGCTTGCGGGGGCTGAGTGAGCGGACGTCCGTCCCGAGGATCTCGACGGACCCCGCGGTCGCCCGCTCCAGCCCGGCCGTGCAGAGCAGGAGCGTCGACTTGCCCGAACCGGAGGGGCCGACGACGGCGGTCAGCCGGCCTTCGGGAATATCCAGGTCGATGTCGTGCAGGACGCGCATCGTCTCGCCCCGGCGGCCGGGAATGGGGAATTCCGTCCGAAGGCCGCGCAAACGAATGCACGGCACGGGAGCGGCAGTGGAAAATGGCATGAATCCAGGAAAGCAGGGCCGGCCGGTGGAGTGCACGGGTGCCTGATCTGCTGTCGAAGGTAGACTTGGCTCTACCGCCCGACCGGACCGAACTGTGCGAAAATATTGATCATGGCGCAGATTCGTGTTGCCCGGAGGCTGCTGACCGAATTCGTCGCAGCGGCCGCCTTTCCGATTCTCCTGATTTCCGTTCTCGCCGCGCCGGTCTCGGTTCCGGTGGTGGCCGAACTGGACCGCTCCAGGGCGCAGTGGTGCGGAGTCCGGACGATGCCGCTGCGACCCGCCGACCGCAGCTGGCCGCAGTGGGTGGCCGGTCGGCTGCGGGCACGGTCGGTATGGAGGACCGACCTCCCCGTGTTCGTCACCGCCGCGCTCCTGTCCGCGCTCTCACTGCTGGTGGGCTTCTTCGGATTCGTCGGCGCCCTGGCGCTGGTTTTCTCCCCCGTCTTCTGGGGTTTCGGCATCGCCGCGAAAGTCGGCCCGTTCACCCCGGCCGCCCTGTGGGAAACCCTCGTGGCGGTGCCCGCGGGAATCGCCCTCGGTGCGGTCACCGTGGGCGCGCTGGCCGGCGTCTCCCTGCTCCGCGACCTGCTCCTGCGGGCCTTCTCCGGGAGCCGGAACCCCGACCTGCTCGCGAAACTGGAGGAACTCCGCTCCAGCCGGGCCTCACTGACGGCGGCCTTCGAGAACGAACGCCGGCGCATCGAGCGCGACCTGCACGACGGCGCCCAGCAGGAACTCGTCGCCCTCGTCATGCGCCTGGGAATCCTGGAAGCCGCGGCGACGGCCACCGACCAGGAACGGATCGTCCGGCTGGCCCGCCAGGCCCAGGCCCAGGCGGAACGCGCGCTCGAACGGCTGAGGGAGACGGTGCGCGACATCCACCCCAGCGAACTGAGCGATCTCGGTCTCGTCGCCGCCGTCCGGGAACTGGTGGCCAGATCACCGTTGCAGGTCGAACTGACCAGCACCGGTACGGACGCCTGGCTGTCCTCGCCGATCGCCACGGCCGTGTACTTCACGGTCTCCGAGGCCCTGACGAACATCGCCAAGCACGCGGGCGTCGGGAGCGCCCGGATCGAGATGCGGTGCACCGAGGGCGGCGTCCGCGTCCGGGTGGGCGACGACGGCGCCGGCGGCGCGCGGATCAGCACCGGATCCGGGCTCTCCGGGCTGCGTGAGCGGATGCGAAGCGTCGGTGGGAACCTCGAAATCATCAGCCCGCCGGGCGGCGGAACGGAGGTCGTGGCATCCGCCCCGGCCCAACCCCCGTGGTGACGGAATTCGACAGGGAAAAGCGATGGGAAATCGATTGTGAGAATCATCCTGGCGGACGACAGTCTGCTGATACGCGCCGGAATCCGGGAGATCCTCGTTTCCAGTGCCCACGACGTGATCCGCGAATGCGAGGACGCCGACGAACTGGTCGCCGCTGTCGACGATCTCGCCGCAGCCGGAGCCGCCCCCGACCTGGTGATCACGGATGTCCGCATGCCGCCCGGGAACACCGACGACGGACTCCGGGCCGCGATCGACATTCGGTCGCGGCACCAGGACCTGCCGGTCCTGGTCCTCTCCGCCTACGTCACGGGCCCGTATGTGCGCGAACTCCTGAACGGCCCGGGCGCCGACGGGGCAGTCGGCTACCTGCTCAAGGAGAAGGTGGGCAGAGTGGCGGACTTCCTGCGGGCCGTCGAGACGGTCTCCCACGGCGGAGTGGTGATCGACCCCGAGGTGGTCCGCCACGTCACCCGCGCCGACCCGCCACGGGGCCCGCTCGCCCGGCTCACGGCCCGCGAACAGGAGGTACTCGCCCTCATGGCCGAAGGCCGCTCCAACGCGGAGATCGAGGCAGAGCTGTTCCTCTCGGGCGCCGCCGTGGCCAAACACGTGGGGAACGTCTTCCTGAAACTCGGCATGCCCTCCGGCGAGGACAACCGCCGGGTGAAGGCCATCCTGACCTGGTTCGAATACAACTAGGACTTCAACGCCGTGGCGTCGACCGGCGGCGGCGTGATGCGCGTCCGTCCTCCATGACGTGGATCCCGACGGAGAGGGCGCAGGTCCGGGTGATGACGGATGTCTCCTGCGACGGGACCCCTGGGTCTTGATCATCTTGCTCGGCACAAGTGATCCACCAGAGGCCCCCGTTCCTCGTCGTCAGGGACTTGACCAGCCGCCGAACAGCCGAACACAACGGCGTTGGTGAGGACGCGGATCCGGAGAAGGCGGTACGGCGAGGGATCCCGTCGGCCGGTGGGGCCTTTGCGCGTGGGTGGGTCAGCCCGCTGCTGCCGCCGTCGGCCGGACGGCGACCGCGTCGATCTCGACGAGCATCCCCGGCAGGGATCCCGACACCGACATACCGCAACGCGGAACCTGGGGGCCGATCGACATCAAAGCCTTCGATCAGAAGGCATCTTCTTGAACAGAACGTTAAATACAAGGCCTTGCCTCGTACTTGGGTGTAGAGTCTGAAGCACAGAGGGTGGCCCGAAGGGTCGGTATCGCGGTGATACCGACGGATCACCCGCAGACAGGGGGAGCACCATGACCTACCACCTCGAGGTAGCGCGGGCGACGATCGACGAGCGCCTGCGGGAGGCCGAGAAGCACCGCCTCCTGCGCGCGCTCCGCCTCAGGAGCCGCGCCGAGCGCACCGCCCGACGCGCACACCTGGCCCTGACCGGCCTGGTCGGCCCGACCGTATGAGCACCATCCCTGATGGGCCGTCACCGCAGCACCGGTGACGGCCGGGGCGCCGGCTGCCGCAGCACACCGGCTCGCCGGAACGGCGGCACGGCTACCGGAGGTGTGATCGAGACACCCGCCCGAGGGGCAACGGAACGATCCCGAAGCCCCGAGCCCAGCCCCCGCATTCCGGAGGGACATGCGCACTGTTCTGCCCGCGGCAGAACACCGGCCGGACCGGGCCCGACAATCACTACAGTCCGGTCCCATGAGGACGATTACGACACGCACGGTCCAGTACCCGGCGGACGGTCTGACGATGACCGGCTACCTCGCCGTCCCGGCGGGCGTCGACCGCCGGCCCGCGGTGCTGCTCGGACCGGAGGGCATGGGGCTCAGCGACGTCGAGCGCCGCCGGGCCGACGCTCTCGCCGAGCTGGGATACACAGCGCTGGCCTTCGACCTTCACGGCGGACGCTACCTGGGCGCCCCCGAGGAGATGCTGGCCCGGTGCATACCGCTGCTCGCCGATCCGGACCGGATGCGGGACATCGGCCGTGCCGCGCTCGACGTGCTGCGCGCCGAACCGCGGACCGACCCCGACCGGATCGCCGCCGTCGGCTACGGCACCGGGGGCGCCATCGGGCTCGAACTCGGACGCGACGGCGCCGACCTGCGCGCCATCGGGACAGTCAACGCACTGACCACGGGCCGGCCGGGCGAGGCGGCGCGCATCCGCTGCCCGGTGTGGGCCGGGGTCGGATCGGAAGACCCGATCATGCCGCCCGCGCAACGGAACGCGTTCACCGCCGAGATGCAGGCCGCAGGAGTCGACTGGCGCCTCACGGTCTACGGCGGTGCCTTGCACGCCTTCCACCACCCCCCGGTCGACCACCCCACGGTCCCCGGCGTCGGCTACCACCCACAGCACGCACAGCGAGCCTGGCGCGACGTCGTCAACCTGCTCGCCGAGTGCCTGCCCGCGACGGAGGCCCCGGGGGCATGACCCGGGCGGACACCCTGGCGCCAGGCCACGACGACCAATCCCCCGAGTGCTCCCGGGACGGCGGTACGGCCTTCGCCTCACCCTGAACCCGGCCAAGAGATACAGGACTTGACGCGAAGACCGCGATCGTGGGTCCGGTGGAGCAGGGCGTGCCGTGCGAGCACGGGCTGCCCCGACGACGAACGGCCACGGACCGCACTGGCAGGCCTGCCACCGCCGCGGGCCGCCGACGGCCGACGACGGCCGCCCGGCCCCGGCGGCACACGCCTCGCCCTGCCTTCGGCCCGACGCCGCCATCGCCCCCGCCCACCGGGTACCGGGCGTCGGACATCGGGTATCGGGTATCGGGCATGGACGACCGGTCGGATCACCGCGCACGCCCCGACCGGGGCAGGCTCCGCGGGATCAGCGCCGGAACGCCGGCCCGGTAGGCCTCGTACGCCGCACCGAACTGCCCGGCCATCATGCCGTCCTCGGCCCGCACCCTCAGCAGCAGCCACGGCACCGCCGCCGCGACGTAGGCGATCCACACGCCGAAGCCGTTGGCCAGCATGCCCCCGCCGATCAGACCGAGCAGGCCGGTGTAGATGGGGTGCCGGACCATCCGGTACGGACCGTCGGTCCGCAGTTCGTGATGCTCCTGGACAGCCGGGACACTGGCCCACATCGTGCCCAGCACCCACCGGGACCACAGCAGCAGGGCAGTGGAACAGACCGCCAACACCACCCCCACCAAAGCGAGTTCGGGCTGCCAGAACCGCAGATGGCGCCAGAACCCCTGGGTCCGATCCAACAGCACGAGCAGAACGTAGACGCCGACGCCGAGCAGGACCCGGCGCAGCAACGACCGGCGCAACCCGCGCAGCCAGCCACCAGGACCGGAATGCCCCACCACCGCGAAGTACAGGACGCCCGCGATCCAAGCCGCACAGAAGACGGCGACACAGACATAGACGAGCAGAACGGTTGCCGAATGCAGAGAATCCATACCTCCAGGCTCCGCCGCCCCCGAACTCCCCACCACCACCCCCGGGTGGACGACCGGCACCCCCTCCCGTCCACCCGCAGATGGTGGCGAACCACCCTTTTGTCGTGTGCGCGGCAGCAACCCGCGCGGCAGGCTCTCGGCACCCAACTGCCCCGCGCCCACAGCTTCTATCGCGAGTCCCCGGTCCAGGGCCGGCAGCCCGACATGGCCCTTCTCGTCGAATCTGCCGCCAGGCCTGCTTCGTCGTGGCCCACTCCCGATTCACCGTCGAACTGGCGGGCAACACGTACCAGTTCCCCTTCCAGGAGCTCGACGCCTGGAGTGCGGACATCGGCCGACTCCCCGCCGACACCGCCGATTCCCGCGAACGCCGGGACTTCCTGCTCGACTTCCTGGACGGTGCGCACCCCCAGTCGGCCGAATGGCGCCGCTTCTGCGCCGCGGTCCAGGAAGCGCGGCTCCCCTGGGACGACTGGGACACCGTGGCCCTCGGCACCACCATGGCCGAAGCCCACCTGCGCTTCGAGCCGACGATCGCGGCCGATCCCGACGCCCCGAGGGAGTTGGTGATCCTCGGATCCACCGGCTCCATCGGGACGCAGGCCATCGACATGGTGCTGCGTAACCCGGACCGCTTCCGGGTGGTCGGGCTATCCGCCACGGGCGGGCGGATCGAGTCGCCGGCCGAGCAGGGCGGGCCCTGCCAGAACGTCCATGACTGCGGTGTCAGGTAGGCGACTGCTCCGCCCAGTGCCCGGCCCAAGGAGCGCTCCGCGAGAATGCCCAGTGCCACCGGCATCAGGAAGTTGTTGGTGACGTCCGCCAGGGCCGACGAGCACCACCGCGCCGCCGCCGGTCCTGCGGGCGCGGCGGCGATCGAGGTCGAGGAACGCGCGCTGCCCTCCTACGACCGGATCTTCCGCGTCATCGAGGGCGGCGCCGGAGCCCAGGAGTGAGTAAAGGGTCCGAGTGCAATCACACGGGTTCGAGATCGGGTCCACCGAGGTGGGTACCGGGGACGGCGATGCCGGCCGACCCGCTCGCTCGGACCACTCGCGCCGCCCGCTCACTCGGGCAGGCGGTGAGCGATCGTTTCTGCTTGCAACGTTCGTGTGAACCAGGGGATACATGAGCCGGCCGAAGGAAATCGGACATCCGGCACACCGGCCGTTCGAAAGGTCATCATGAAAAGACTCCGCACTCCCGCGTTGGTGCTGGGCGCTCTCGCGCTCGGCTCCACCCTGGCCTTCGCCCAGAACGACCACGAAGCCGCCACCGAAAGGAGGGCCGCTCAGGCGGGCGTCAACTACCAGTACGTGTTCGGCAACAACATCACGCTTTCCCCTGGGCAGGAATCAGGTGCCGACGTCTACTGCCCGGAAGGCCAGGTACCCACCGGTGGCGGCTTCGGAACCGGCACAACAGGCAACGTCAACCCCGACTTCCAGTACGCCGTCGGCCGGCAGTGGATTGTGCGGGCGAAGAACTGGGGTACCTCCGATGAGAACCTGAGGGCCTTCGCGATCTGCGCCCCGGGCACCGAGACAGGACCGTACCCGCAGGACGGGATGACACTACCGGGCAAAGACTGACGGTACGGGCCGACGGGCAGCACGGTGACCACGCCGCCGTCTGCCCGCGGCCGGGGAGACTGCTTGCGGGCGAACTCCCGGAACCCCCAGGCGCACCACTCGACCTACGGCCGGTGGCCTTCAATTCGAATCCGATGGCCACAGGCCACAGGCCACAGGCCGCCGTCCGACTACCGGTCCCTCGTGCCGGGCACGCTCGGCTGCCTTCAGACGCAAGGCGGCAGCACCTCGATGATCTCGGCGATGCCGACGAGGGGTCGGGCCTCGTGCATGGCTATCACGTCACCGGGCTTCAGATGCCGCCACCGCTCCGGCCGCAAGGGAGCCAGGCGGACGTCGGCCGTCTCCCCGGGGCCGAGTTGCGGCGCGAACTCCACCCAGAGCCTTGCGATGTCCAGCACTCGCTGCCCCTCTGCGGTGCTGTTGCCGATGTCCCACAGCGGCCTGAGCCGGCCGTCCCCCGAGAAGGCACTGTCACGTCCACCCTCGTCGGCGCCCAGCAAGGTCAAAGTGGCACGAACGGTACCGTGCCCGACCTCCCAACCCCGCCACTCGCACCAACGGCGGCTGCGGTCGAGCATCATCTGCCGGGCGGCCTCGGCCAGCATCTCCCAGAAGACGGCGGACACGGGATGGACATCGGCGATCTCGATCAGCACATCGAGCGCCATCTCCCATTCCTGGAACGCGATCTCCTCGCGGACATTCCCGACCGTCTGGCCGTTCTCCGCCGCGGCGTCCTCGGGCAGCAGGCCGGCAGCGCGCTGAAGAAGTGTGAACGCGTCATCCATGCACCGGATTCTCGCCTGCTCCCGGGCGCTTTGTCACAGGCGGCCTGACAGGACCCAGCGGTACGACACTCCCTGGCACTCTGACGACCCCACCATCTCCGAGCGCCGCGTTCAGCGACCCACGCGGCCCCCGCCCACACCGCGCCCTCACACCGGGCCGGTTCGGACCGGACCGGACCGGGCCGGGCCGGGGGTACCGGGGCCAGAGCCGGTCCTCGACGCCCTCGTGCTGTCCGACACGCGGTACATCGACGCCGGGCCGGGCCGGGGCCCGGACGCCGTGCCCCGTACTACCGGGCCCAGCGGTCGGGGGCCGGGGTGCACGGTCGCAGGCGCTCTCCCTGCGGCCCGAACACGACCAGGTACTCGACCGGCCCGCCGGGCCCGGCGTTCGCGACCGCGTGGGGGGTGCGGGTGTCGAACTCGGCCACGTCCCCGGCGCCCAGGACGAGGTCCTGCTCGCCGAGCGCCAGCCACAGCCGCCCGTACAGGACGCACAACCACTCGTACCCGTCGTGGGAGACCTGCCGCGGCCGCGCCGCCGGCCCGTCGACGGCAGGCAGGACGTGCTTGTGGACATGCAGGCCCCCGACGTACCGGGTCAGCGGCAGCACCGCCTTGTCGTCACCGAAACGCCGCGGCACCTCGGTACGCGGTCCGGCAGCCGCGGCGGGTGCGGTGCCGGCCAGCTCGTCCAGGGAGGCGCCGTACACCTTCGCCAACCGCAGCAGTACCTCCAGGGTCGGCCTGCGCCGCCCGGTCTCGATCCGCGACAGCGTGCTCAGCGAGATGCCGGTCGCACCGCTGACACCGGTGAGCGTGGCACCGTGGCGCTCGCGCGCGGTCCGCAGCCGCGGGCCCATGCCCGCCAGCGTGCCGGCCATGCCCTCGTCCGTCACCCTCGCCCCGCTCCCCGCGGCCACGCCGCTCCACCGCCTTGTCCTGCCAGTTTGCCACGATGACAAGGGTTTTCGCGCCGCACCGCCACCACGCCGCATGATCGGTGGACAACCGCGCCCACCCCGGACCGAGGACAGACCATGCACCGACCCGCGCCCACCACCGACCTGCGCCACCGCACCATCGACGGACCTGCCGGACGCCTGCACCTGGTCGAACAGGGCACCGGACCACTCGTCCTGCTCATCCACGGCTTCCCCGAGACCTGGTACTCCTGGCGCCGCCAACTCCCCGCCCTCGCAGCAGCGGGTTACCGGGCCGTGGCACCCGACGTGCGCGGCTACGGCCGCTCCTCCAAACCCGCCGCGACAGACGCCTACCGGATGCTCGACCTCGTGGAGGACAACGTCGCCCTGGTCCGCGCCCTCGGCGAGGACAGCGCGGTCGTCATCGGACACGACTGGGGCTCCCCCATCGCGGCGGCCTGTGCCCTGCTCCACCCCGAGGTCTTCCGCGCCGTCGCACTGCTGAGCGTCCCCTACAGCCCACCCGGCGGCCCCCGCCCCACCGACGTCTTCGCACAGATGGGCGGCGACCAGGAATTCTACGTCTCCTACTTCCAGGAACCCGGCCGGGCCGAAGCAGAGATGGAACCCGACCTCCGCGGCTGGCTCGCGGGCTTCTACGCGGCCATGTCCGCCGACACCATGCCCGCCCCGGACGAACCCGACCCCCACTTCGTGACCCGCACCGGCGGCCGCCTGCGCGACCGCTTCCCCCACGGCACACTGCCCGCCTGGCTGACCGAGGACGACCTCGACGTGTACGCCGCAGAATTCGAACGCACCGGCATGACCGGAGCCCTCAACCGCTACCGCTCCATGGACCGCGACTGGGAAGACCTCACCCCGTACAACGGAGCCCCGATCACCCAGCCGTCCCTGTTCATCGCCGGCGCCCTCGACGCCTCCACCACCTGGATGACCCACGCGATCGACGCCTACCCGACCACCCTCCCCGCCCTCACCGCCACCCACATCCTCGACGACTGCGGACACTGGACCCAACAGGAACGCCCCGACGAGGTCAACCACCTCCTCACCACCTGGCTCACCTCCCTCCCCCGCTGAACCAAGACACACCCCCCGTCCGGACGGACGGCGACCGCAGACACGACCGGACGCGGACCATGGCGAGTTCGCCCCAACCGGCCCCGTCCGGCGGGTCATCCCCGGCCAGGCACTGCGCTCCCTCGACTCGGCCGGAGAGCCGGTCACCTTCGATGCCGTCGCCAAGCAGGCGGGCGTCTCACGGTCCTGGCTCTACGGCCAGCCGGACCTGCGGGCCGAAGTCGAACGCCTGCGGGCGGCACACCGCCGAGCACCCACGTCCCCGGTTCCCGCGCGCCAGCGGACCTCCGACGCCTCCCTGCTGCGGCGACTCGAAGCAGCGAATACCCGCGTCCGGCAACTCACTGAGGAGAACCGCCGCCTCCGCGACCAACTGGCCGGCGCACTGGGCGAACAGCGAGCCGAGAGAATCACCAGCAACCAAGCGAGGGGACAACGATGAGCGCCGCCGACGAGCAGGACCGACTACTGCGGGGACCCCGAACCGCTCTCGAACGAGCGCGGCGGGACCAGGCGACATGGACAGACCTCGCCTACTGCGGCGTTCAGGACGCCGGTGAAGGTCGCGTGACCGATCGCAACCGTGCCGCCCGCTTCGCGGTGCTGTGGGCACTGCAATACGACCGCCGCCCCCACGATCTACCGCTCCTGCGCTTCCTCCTCCGGCAGCAGACCACCTACTACCGCGAGGCCGTCGTCTCGGGCATGGCCCCCGACCTGACCCTGGCCGGGTTCCTAGTCGCCGAGCACCGCCAGGTCCAGGACCTGTGGCTGCACTGGGACGCCAAGAACATCAGCTTCGACACGGCCGTGGGCTACCACCTCTACCACCTCCTCACCGCAGGCATCCCTGCCAGCACCGAGGCAGTAGAGACCAGCTGCCACCCTGACCGCGACCGCATCCTGCGAGACATCACATCGACCCACCATACCGACGCCGCCGTCGAAGAATGGCTGGACCGGCAACGCACACGATTCCCCGCCGACCCGGCCGACGAAGGGCTCAAGGAGTGGGCCCACCACGCCGCCCGCTTTGGCGAGCGCGAGGCCTCGCGCCTGTTCATGACCGAGTGGGCGGCCGGCGAGCCGCGAACCGACAGCACGCTCGACACACTGCAGTTCCACCTCGCTCACCTCGGCTATCTCGCCGAGGCCGTGGACGTGCAGAAGGAAGCCGTCGCGCTCAAGGATTCGTGGTCAGGGGCGAAGGGAAGCAAACTGCTGGCCCTCGCCCGGCTGCAACGACGAACCGACGACTTCGCGGGCGCCTGGCAGACGCTTCAGGAGGTCCAGAGCGTCCTGCCGCCCGACAAGAACGGCTGTGAGCAGGGCAAATGGAGACACTTCGTCAAGGAGTGCTTCCTTCTCGTCCCGATCGCACCTGACACCTCCACTGCGCAGCGTCTCCTCGCTGCGAGTGAGCAGGATCTGCAGGGGATTCCCCGACTCTGGATGGACGGCGTCCTCGACGCCGCCATCGCGGCCGCCGAACACATCGGCGATCCGCAGGCGCTCCACCGCTACGGCGCGCTGCAGCAGATCGCGGCTGGCGAGCGAGCTCAGGAAGTCGACCGGGCGACCCGCCCCTCTGCGTCAGGACCGGCAACCTCGTGACACTCGGCACCCTCCGCACGCAGACGAGACAGCCCACCAGAAGCCACTGCGGTGCGTCTCGCCCTGATAACGATCAGTCAGCTGCCCTTCATGCCCACGGCACGGTCGACTCTGCCTGGACAACAACGTCGTCAACGCGAACGCCAAGGCCACAGGGACGGGGCTGGTCCGGACTCAAGATAATCCAGCAGCAGGCCGGCCACGAATACGCGTCCACGACCGCGATCTACAGCTGCGTGTCCCCCGACTTCCGCACCCGCATGCTGCGACGGGCGCTGGACTCGACGATGGCCGCCGCTCTGCGGCCGGCAAGGAGGGCATGATGAAGCGCCAGGTCAGCTACCAGTGGCGGCTGCGCGAGGTGACGGCCCAGCGAGGCATCTTCGCCGCCTCCGACCTGTCCCCGTTGCTGGCCGACCGCGGCATCGAGCTGTCCTCGGTCCAGGTCTGGCGGCTGGTCACCCAGCCCCCAGAACGCCTTTCGCTGCCGGTGCTGGCCGCGCTCTGCGACATCCTCGACGTCACCCCCGCCGAGCTGATCGCCACCCGGGCCGAGAACACGGCCCCGCGCCGCACCGCCGCCTCGGGCGGTGCCGACGTGGTCGACCTGGCCGCCACGATCCGTCCGAAGCGGACCCGGGTCCGGCCGAAGGAATGAGCCGCACCCGGGTCCGGGTCGAGGACCTGTTCTGCGCGCGCTGCCGCCGCCCCGTCCGGATCGGCGCGGCCCACTGGCCCGAGGGCTACATCTGCGCCTCCTGCCGCGACCACGCGCTGGAAACCTACGGCCGATGCGCCGGCTGCGGCATCGACCGGCTCACCCCCGGCATCGCACCCGACGGCGGGCGGTGGTGCACCGACTGCGCCGGCGGCTTGGGCGATTTCTTCTGCGAACGCTGCGGGCGCGAAGCCGCCCGCTACCGGCGCGGAGTCTGCGGAAACTGTGTCCTGGCCGAACGTCTCGGAGGGTTCCTGGACGACGGCACCGGCCGCATCCGGGGTGAACTCGTCCCGTTCCACGACGAGGTGAGGAACGTTCCCCGGCCCAAAGGGATGCTCACCTGGGTCGGCAAGCCCCACGTTCAGCAGATCCTGCAAGCCCTCGCCCAAGGACAAGTGCCGCTCAGCCACGAGGGATTGGGCACACTGTCGCCTTGGCGCTCGGTCGCCTATGTCCGGGACCTTCTCATGCATTCCGGCGTGCTCCCGCACCGGGACCGCCACCTGCTGCTGTTCGAACGTCGGCTGCCCGAATGGCTCGACGTCGTCGAGAACCCGGAACACCGCACCCTGCTGCACCGCTTTGCGACCTGGCGCATGCTGCGCAAGCTCCGAACCGCTGCGGACAAGCAGGCCCTCGGAGCAGGCGTGGTCACCTCCGCCCGAGCCCAACTTTCCCAAGCGGCCGCGTTCTTGGCCTGGCTCGCCGAACGCGGCCGGACCATCGACGGCTGCACCCAGGCCGATCTGTACGCCTGGTATGCCGAGAACGCCATCAGCCGCCGCCACGTCCAACCGTTCCTGCGCTGGTCCATGGACCACCACGCGATGCCCCGTCTGAAAGTGCCCACGGTCCGCACCGAGAACCCGGCCCCGATCAGCCAACACCGGCGCATCGCCCTGATCCGCAAGGTCATGATCAGCGACGAGCTCCCGCCCATGGAGCGGGTCGCCGCCGGACTGATCCTGCTCTACGCCCAGCCCGTGCGGCGACTGGCCCGGCTCACCATCCCCACGGCGTCCAGCACGAAGCCGATCAAGGTCGCACTCCGGCTCGGCGATCCACCCACACCAGTCCCCGAGCCCTTCGCCGACATACTCCTCAACTACATCCACACCGCACGGCCGAACCGGCCGAACGGCACCGCTCCGGCCAGTGACTGGCTCTTCCCCGGGCGCGGAACCGGGCAGCCGATGGACCCCGCGAGCCTCGGCAGGCGGCTCTCCGTCGCGGGCATCCCCACTCTCCACGGCCGGACCGCGACCCTGCAACAGCTCGTCCTTCAAGCTCCGCCCTCGGTTGTCGCTGGGATGCTCGGCTACCACGCCGTCCACACCGAGGCCGTTGCCGCTCAAGCAGGAGGAACCTGGAAGAAGTACGCCCCCGGTGACCACACACGGTGACCTCACCGGCCGTCAGACCGTGTGTGAGATCTACAGCGGGGGGCAGACGGACTACTGAACGAAGTCCTGCCAGAAGGCGACGGTGGCCCGCGGATTCCAGGTCTCGGGGTACTCGTACCCTTCCTCGAACTCGTGGCTGATGTAGTCGGCAAGGTCTTCGCCATAGTAGATGATGTCCGTGCCCCAGATCGACAGGACCGGGTGCCCATAGGTTCCGCCACCTGCGGGAAGGAACCGGTGCGCATAGAGAGGCACCAGTTGGGGCACCAGCGCCAGGTGCTTCACTGCTGCGGCCCGGGCATCCTGCGGTTCTGCGAGGCGCGGGCCCCACGAGGCGTGCCAGTACCCGTGCTCGACCGCTGACAGCACCCCATCGATCGGCCAGGCGAGGTGGGAGCGGACTTCGTCGGGGTCGCCGTTGCGCCAGTCCGGCCAGGGCTTCTCCCAGGTGGCGCCTTCTTCGGGTGGCGAGTAGACGGGTAGGCCGGCTGCCAGGAAGGCGCGGTGGTCGTCGGAGAACTGGATGCCGTACTCGGCCTCGATGCGCTCGAACTCGCCATCGCTGAGGCCAGGTTCAATGGTGCAGCAGTCGGTCTGCCGCAGGCGGCGGGCGGCTTCGGCCCCGAGGCGGGCTCCGTCGATGTTGATCACAGCCGAACAGTAGTGCCCTTGCCGGCCCAGAGATTCAGGTGGGATCGCTCGGAGTGCAGCAGGCAAGAAAGCACGAACCATGGTTACGCAGGATCACCATCGGACCGCGACGGCAGATGAACTCAGATCACCAGATCACAGACTCCTACCAGTGCTGGCCCCAGCCGTGTCAGTGCCGGCGGCCTGACCCGGGGAGTCCACCGGACACAGCCCGGACACTCATGGACCGTTCCTCTTCAGCGAGCCGGACCCCGGATCTCGGCGTGGGAAGCCGAGGGGCTGCGGCTCGCAGCACCGGCAGCTGGGCCGGCTTACCGCCTCGGGGCCGTCGATCCGCTTGGCGACGACCGGATTGGACTCGTTGTCGTTGCCGTTGCCGAGGTCGACCAGGAGCACCAGCACGCCGCAGCAGAGGGCTCGACCGGGCAGCATGGGGTCATGGAGAGCGAAGTACCGTTGGCCGGCGGGCGCATCACCCCCGGTGTGGTCAGGGTCGGCAACACCGTGCGGCGGCCGGTCACCGCGTCGTCTCCGTTCGTCGCGGAGCTGCTCGGTCACCTTGAGCGGCAGGGGTTCGCGGGGGCCCCGCGGCACCTCGGTTCTGACGGGGCCGGCCGGGATGTCTTCAGCTACTTGCCAGGTCGAGTGCCCGCACGCTTCCAGCGCTGGACCGATTCTCAGGTCGCCGCCGCGGGGGCCCTGCTTCGAGGGCTGCACGACTCCACCCGTGGCAGCCGTCTCGCGGGCCGCCATCCCGTGGTCTGCCATCACGACCCGGGGCCGAACAACGCCGTCTTCTGCGGCGACGTACCGGTCGCCTTCATCGACTTCGACACCGCTGCCCCGGGGGACCCGCTGGAGGACATCGGCTACATGGCGTGGACCTGGTGCGTCTCCTCCAAGCCCGACGCGCCGCCGGCCTCGGCCCAGGCCGCGCAGGTGCGCCTCCTCGCGGACGCCTACGAGCTCGACACCCCGTCCCGCGCCCGCCTCGTCGACGCCATGCTCGACCGCCAGGCCCGCAACGCCCGGTGGTGGCGAGGCTGGCTCACGGCTCCGGGCCCCCGGGTCACCGACGATCACCAGATCGCCGAGCGCATCCGCTGGTCCGAGCGGGAGCATGCCCACACGGCGGCCCACCGCGAGACCTTCGCGGTAGCCCTGCTTTGACAGCTGAGGGCAAGCCACGGGATCGCGTGCCCGGCCGCGGCACGAGCGCCGGGCTGCGCCCCTACGGGCTGTCGGCGACCCCGCCTGCGACGCCTCCGACGTGGTGGAGGCCGGCGAGGGTCAGCCACACCTCCGCTTCCGGCCGGATGAGTGTGCCCTGGTGGTGCCAGCCGACCGCGCCGACGGGCGGATGGGTGGACGGGCGGACGGGCGGACGGGACCAGGCAGAGCGACCCAAGCGACCCACCCACCCAGAACCCCGACCGGGCTCCGCCACCACCCCACGTCACACGACCCCCGGCCCGGGCGGACCGGCTGCCCAGCAGCCCAGCAGCCGGAACGGCAAACCCGGCCGACGAGAACAACCTCAGCCCAGAAGCGGCGCGATGAAGGCCTCCGCCGGCCCGAACGCGGTGTAAAGGTCCCTGGTCACCACCACCTGCCCGGCGAACGTCAGCGACTGCTCCCCCTGGACCATCCGGCCCAGTCGGTCGAACCACAGCTGGCAGTCGGCCCCCGTGACGCCCTGACGGGACAACCGGTCGGCGTTCTCCGGGTCCGCGGTGCGCACCTGCTCCACCGTCAGCCTGGCACCCACGTGGAACACCGGAACACCCGCCACCGTCTCCATGCCCTTGCGCGCGTCGGTGCCGGTGTCGAGCACCGCCCTGGCATACGCGGCGGCCTTGTCGGCGGCCCCGGACGAACCGGTGTTCGCGGACCGCTGCCAGCCACCCTCGCCCCCGGGCCGCTCGTAGCCGACCCCCTCGACATCCATCTCCTCCACCGTGCTCGTCACCAGGCCGGGCCCCTCGGTGCGCGCCACGGTGTGACCGCCGGCCGCCTTGGTGTTGAAGTTCAGACGGCCGTCGACGGTGTGCTCGGTCCGGTCGTCGCCCGACCCGGTCTCCACGGTCATGTGGACGGTGGCGGAGTACGGCTCCCGGGTACGGCGGGCCAGGGCGAGCTCCGGGTCGAAGGCACCGGTGGCATCGGCCGGGGCACCGACCGCCTCGGGCGCGCCACTGGTGGCGGTCCGCGCGGCGGAGGTTCCGCCGGAACCGGAGGAGGTGCAACCGGTGAGCGCCGCCACCGCGAGGACGAGGACGGCGGCAGGGACAGCTACGGGGACGGCGGCGGTGGCGGAGGTGCGGCGACGCATGGTCGGAAAGGGTCCTCTTTGGGTGTCGACAGGTCGATCGGATCGCTGGCGAAGATACGGATCAACGCGTTGAACGGGGATGACGCACCCTGCCACAAACACCCACCGCAGTCGAACAGTTTCCGAAGGAGGGAGGCCGAAACAGGGGATGCCGGCCAGGCGCACCCTGACAGCGGCCAGGACCACGACGGCGGGGCGACGGCGGGGGCGGGGCCGACCAGGACGGAACGGCAGCGGCCCGGCGCAGCCGGAGAACACCGGCCAGAACTGTCCTGCCACAGGCCGACCAGGGCAACCGGACAACGACGAGTCCGGCCGCACAAACAGACCAGCCGAAACAGCAGCCGGAACGGCAGCGAGCAGGCCAGCCGACGCCCGGCCCCAACCGGACACCAGGACAACGACCACAGCGCAGCAGCCGATACACCGACCGCCACCGCCTCCACCGACAGCGAGGGCCCAGGACCGCAATGTCAATGTGAGGTCCCAGGTGATCTTGGACAGATTGGCGCCAGGACATCGTTGACGGTCCCAGGACATGGTTGTCTGGCCATACCAAGGTGCGGCCGGTGTGATGAACGGACGACTCGGCTCAGGCTAGATTCTCCGGGTGACCGACATCGACCCGCTGGTTCCTGCCCTCGTTGGACTTCTCATTGACAACCTCTGGTTCCTCGACGGCTGTGATGAGGACGAGGTGGATTCCGACTCTGCGGTGAGGGTGCTGGAGAGCGCCGCCTCCGCGCTGAAGGGTCTGCCACCCGAGCAGCTCGACCGGTTCCTGTTGGTGATCGGTGATCTGGCCGAAGCCGAGACCGATCCCGGTCGGCGCGAGTTCTTGGAGGCCTTCCCCTCCGCCTGCGGGCTGGTCGAAGAGGCTTGAGCCGTAGGACTTGCTTACTCTGCACGGCCGGGCTTCGGTCGATCTTCGATGCGCCTGACCGAGCTCAGTGCCCGTCGGCTCGCTGCTCGGGCAGGGGGCGGAAGCGGGAGATCGGGCCGGTGGTCTTGCGGGGGTGAACCGACAGCTCGACGTCTCCGTCGAGGACGCGGAAGACGGTGTCCTCGATGACGATGGTGACGGTCTTGCCGGCGTGAGAGGCCCCGACACGCAGACGCTGGTTGGCGACCATGGTGACACCGTCCTTCGGGCCTTCCTGACCGCTTGTTGCGGCCCGGGTGGCGGTGGGGGCAGCTGGGCCGTGGCCACGCGGGCGCCGACGATGGAGGACCGTTTGGCCTCGTCGATCGGGCAGGCCAGGGTCTTCACGAGGTAGCCGCCTGCGATCACGTGGAGGACTCGGCCTTCGAAGCGCAGGGTGATCTGCTGGCCCGCCAAGTGGGCGCCCAGCAGGATCCGCTGTCCGGCGAGCTGGATGTCCCCGTCTCGGTTGACGGTTCGGTCCACCTCGATGACCCGCCGAGGCCCGGCCTGGGCGGCGGAGGGCAGGCCGGGTTCGGTTCCGGCGATGCGGGCGCCGCGCATGACGAGCTTGCGCAGATCGGCCGGCGTCAGCCGGGAGGAGCGGGTTCGGATGAGCTCGCCGCCCAGCAGGACGTGGATGCTTCGGCAGTCCGCCCAGACGGTGACGGCCCTGCCGCCGAGTGCCGGGGTGAACTTGACCTGCTGGTTGTTGATCAGGACCAGGCGGGCGATCGCGGAGATGATGGCCTCCCACTCCACCGAGCGGATCTCCCCGTCGGAGACAGGCGTTCGCGGTGAGGGCAGTTCCGCTGTCAGGCGGAGCGGGACCAGTCCGAGCTCGGCAAGCGGGGCTCATCACTCTGCGGAGGAGCCGGCAGCGCGATGCGGCTGCCCGGCGGCCCAGGGCGAAAGGCGGCAGCCGGCACGGCCATGTCCAGGGCCTGGTGTGGGCGGTCGTGGTTGTAGGCGTGCACCCAGGCGTCGATCCCGGCCTGGGCGGCGGCCTGGGCGGCGAACGGTCCGACATGGTCGAGAAGTTCGCGTCGCAGACTCTTGTGGAACCGCTCGATCTTCCCGGTGGTGGGTGATCGGGGCTTGGTCAGACGGGCGGCCACGCCGTTCTCGCGGCAGATCCGCTCGAAGAGCACCTCCGCGGGGAACGGCTTGGTGAAACGGCCGGTGAACTGCTTGCCGTTGTCCGTGAGGACCTCCGAGGGCACTCCGTAGACGCTCATGGCCTCGGCGAACGCTGTGGCAACCGCCCGGCCGGTGGGCTGGGCCACCACCTTCGCGATCACGATGAACCGGGAGTGGTCGTCGATTCCGGTCACCAGCTTGCACTCGCGGCCGCCGGCCAGGAAGACGCCGCCCATGATGTCCAGCTGCCACAGCTGCATCGGGGCGTCGCGCTGCCAGCGGCGGTAGACGCGCCGGTGGTTCTGCTCCTGGTGCCGGACCAGACCGTTGCGGACCAGAATCCGGTGGACGGTGTTGCGTCCCGGGACCGTGGTTCCGCCGCGGCGCCCAAGCTCGTGGACGATGCGCCGGGCTCCCCAGCGCGGGTGGGCCAGCCGCAGCTCGCAGATGGCCGCCTCCACGTCCCGGCGATCTGGGCCGGTGAGGTGTGCGGGCGGCGGGAACGGTCGGCCAGGGCTTCCAGCCCTCCCTCGTCGTAGCGGGAGATCCACGAGTGGCCGCCGTCCACACGCCCCTCCTGGGTCGCCTCCCTTTCGACCTCGAACCCGGCGCGCCGCCGTCCGGCTCGCGACCGGCGCTTCGACTCAGCCGGCCAGCCGGCCCGCGGCTCGGTGGCCTCGCCGGCGGTGGGGGCGGTGGTGCACCTGTCCGTCCCCGCTCGCGGGGCGGGCTGTTCCGAGATTCGGGGTCCGCACCCCGCGATCGCGTGAGACGGTGTGCGACATGCGAATGGTTCACGACCGTGGTTGATGTCCTGTCGGTTCTCGACTACCCGCTGCCCGAGGCGGCTCGCCGGGTTTCGGGGCAGGCGCTGGTGCCTTCGGTGGAGGAGCTCTCCGTGAGGCTGCGCCGCATCGCCGAGAGCGAGCCGGGTCTGGCCCGGGTGCGGCAGATCGGCACATCCCGCAAGGGCCGCGCGCTGGAGGTGCTCTCGGTCGGGTCCGGTCACCGGTCCGTGCTGGTGGTGGGCGGCCCGCACCCGAACGAGCCGGTGGGCTATGCCACCATCAACGTCCTGGCCCATCTGGTGACCGCACACGCCGACCTGCGGGACGGGGTGGCCTGGCACTTCCTGCCGTGTGTGGACCCGGACGCCGCCGCTCTCAACGCGGGGTGGACGAGCGGGCCGCTCGACCTCCTCACGCAGCACCGTCACTTCTACCGGCCGGCCATGGCGGAGCAGCCCGAGTGGACGTTCCCCGTTCCGTGGCGGGACGGGCTCCACCGCTTCGGGCTTCCCGAGAACCAGGCACTGATGGACCTGGTCGACGAGCTGCGGCCCGCTGTTGCCCTGTCGCTGCACAACGCCGAGTTCGGTGACCCGTTCTTCGTCCTCAGTGACGCCGTGCCGGGCCTGGCCGAGCGGCTGGCGGACGTTTCGGCCCGGCACGGCCTTCCGGTCGCCGAGGCAGCGCCTTCCGACGTCGTCGGCTGGCCGGTGCTCGGCCCGGGCGTGTACCGGATGCCGCCGGTCGAGGAACTGGTGATCCGCGACCACGCCCGGGAGGCGCCGGCCTACGGCGCGCACCTTGCCCACTACGCCGCGCGGTACGGCACCGTGACGGTACTGCCGGAGGTGCCGCGCTGGCGGACCGGTACCCGGTTCGACGACGCCGCGCCCATCGAGCTCGCCGGCTTGGCGAAGGCCCTGACCGGTGAGGCCGGCGAGGTCCGGCGGCTGATGGAGCAGGCCGCCCTCCCCGACGAGCAGTTCGCACGGGCTGCCAGGGACACCATGGCGGTCAGCGCCGCTGTCGCCCGTGCCTGGCGGCGGCGGGCCACCGATCCCGCTCCGGTGGCGGGCGCCGAACTCGCCGAGGCGCACTGCATGCGCGTCATGATGACCCTGCGGTCAGCCGGCATGGCACTGCGCGCCGCGGACGGGGCCCCGGCCGACCCGCCCGTCCTCGCTGCTCGTGGGCGTCTGGAGGAACTGCTGGCCGAGCGGACACGGCGCTGCACGGAGCAGCTGCGGCCCACACCGATCGCGCTGGAGCGCCTGGTGGCGGTACAGGCCGACGCGGCGCTCGCAGCCGTCAGCCTCACCCGGTAGGACGGGACTCCCGAGCACTTCGCCGCGCGCCGGTTCGACGCTGTGGCGACCACCGTGTCGACGGTCCGGGGTCCGGGATCCGGTGACGTCGCGCTGAGCCGCTCGACCGCTCGACCACTCGAAGCGATGTCATCGGTGCGAACTAAAGTCCCGGCCGTGACGACTCTCATGATCGACGCTGGCCCGCGAAGCCTGGGCGGCGAGCCGGGGCCATGGCGACCTTGACGACACCGAGCGCGCCGATGGCGTCGGCGCGCCACGTGGTGCCGGCGTGGGTCGAGCCGGGGTTCTTCGGACTGGTCGACTCCTGATGACGACCACATGATCACCGGTCGGGTCGGGTGCCCGGCCTCCAAGAGGCGGTCGGAGCCACGGGGTTGCTAGCGTGGTCAGGTAGAGCTGCGGCACCGGGGCCGCAGCGGGGGGACAAGCCGACGTGATCGTGATTCCGAGAGTCCTGAACGGTCTCCTGCGTGAGCTGGACGAGGAGACCGCGCGTGCTGTTGCGCTCGACTTCGCCGAGCAGTCGATCCGTGAGGGTCCTCGCAGCGATATCGCCCTCGCGGAGGCGGCACTGTCGTACCTCGCAGCCGCACGCGCGGTTCTGGCGGAAGGCGATACGACACTGGTGGCGACCGCGCATGACGCCTATTTCGCCGCGCATACGCTGGGCAGTGCGAGCGCACAGGAGACCAGTTGGATTGCCGTCATTGCGGTCGCGGCGGCGTGCAAGCCCCAGCTGGAACACCTCGGTGTCATGATTCGTGCCACCCGCTACAGACCGACCGTCGTGGACGTCGCGCAGGAGGCGCAGAAAATCGCCGGGAGGCGGGCGCTCGCGCTGCATGCCGACCCGGTGGCGGCAGCTCGAGGAGCGCGCTGGGAGGCGGCCAGGCGGCAGCTGCAGCACCTCATCGCGGTGTCACCGCCTCCTGCCTGACCTCCCGCGATGTGCGGGAGGAACCGGGCCGGCGCCTCCGCGTACTGTCTGTCTCAGCGGGTCACGTCGGTGTTCGTCAGCACGAGCAGGGCCCGAAAGAGCCGGGCCGCGTGGCGGGAGTTTATGCGGGGCTTGGTGGGGATGCGCCGGTTCTTCGGATCGGCGAAGCCGTGTTCGTCGGCCGCGCGTTCGTCGGCCGCGCGTTCGTCGGCCGCGCGTTCGCGGCTGACCGGCCGGTTCGGCTCCTTCCGAGCGGCGGTGAGCGGATGGGCCCGGCTCGCCCGGCGGCCGGTGACGACCACGGGGTCGTCGGAGTCGTCGGAGTCGTCGTCCAGTCCGACAGTCCGAGGCTCAACCGACGGCCCGTCACCGGACGCTCCGACGAGGATTGCCGAATTGCATTCATGCCAGTTTTCCGGGCGGAACAGAGAGAGCCGAACGATACGACGACGAGGAATGCCATGTGCGCGCCACAGAAAATGGCCTACGGCCCCGAAAAGGCGCAGCACACAATGCCGTCGGAAACCATCCAGGAAGCCACACAGCGCATCTCACCACGACCACCCGGCCACAACGCCAAGCCGAACACCCCGCCGGCTTGGGCCGGGCGCCGCAGGGCGGGAGACGGGCGGGAGCCTGTGCCGAGTTGATCGTTCGGGGTGGCCACCAGTTCTTCACTCCACGTCGGTTCACCGATTTCTGCACCTTGCGACTCGCGATTAGTGCCAGGTCAGGGCACCAACTCCGTTGCGCGGCAGGTCTCTTTCGAGTGTTCTCGTGCGGCTCACGCCCGCTGCGAAGGGGTCGCGGGGGTACCTTTCCCGGCATCGTGGCAAACCACCCGGCCCAGGCCGGCATTCGCCATGCCCGAATCCGCTACCTTGGAGGCCCCGAGATGACGCTCCCCACCGACCGCAGGCCCCTCCGCAGGCGCTGCGGATGGTTGACGCCCATCACCGACCGCGAGCCGCACCGGCGCCGGCGCCGCACCTGGCCCACCCCCCGCACCTTCGTCATCCGGGCCCTCCTCGGCGCCGCCGCAGGCGTCGGCGCCCTGCCCCCCACCCTCCTCGGCCACTGGCTCACCACCCGCTGAGCCCCCACCTTGCAAGACCTCGTGTCGTCCTGCACGAAGGCGAGCCCCTGCTCGCCGGCCCCGCCGCAACGCACCGGAACCACAAGCACGACAAAGCATGACAACGAGCCACTGCCGGCCGGCCCGGCTCCGAGCAGAAACCCCGACAGCACCGCTTCCTGCTGCCGCACGCCACCTGGGGCCGGCCGCCGAAGCGCCCGGGAACGACGAGCACGCGGACACCAGCTGGCGCGTGGAGCCGTCGGCCGTCAGCGCCGACGCGGGCCCGCCGGGGACGCGCAGCGCCCTCCCGGAACCGAACACCGGCTCACTCCACCACCCTCCCCGCACGCAAGCCCGGGGACCCACAAGAATCGTTCGCACCCCGTCCCCTGAACACCTCCACGGGAAATACGTTCCCGAATTTCAGACGGGACGCACCGGCCACCCGAACCGGCACCCGACACCACCCAGCGATCCGCCAGGACACAACAGACAGCGACGAACCCGGACCCCCCAACCCTGACCCGGCCCCGGGGCGCCGGGCACCCGTCACCGGTCCGACCAATCCTGGTCCGAAGCCCGGAAACCCCGAAAACACGCAGAATCCCACCGTGACTACGGCACCAGGTCACACCCCCGTGACGGGCAGCGGCGGGCAGGACGGCGGCGGGCGCGGCACACCGACGCCGGGCCGGCGGGGCCGCCTCCCGGGCGGCCCGGAGCCGGCCTCCTCAGGCCTTGTCAGCTGCGGCGGCTTTCCTCGCCTGGGACCTGGCGATCGCGATATAGGCGACAGCGGCCGTGACCGCCACAGGAAGGGCGGCCATGCCGATCCACGGCTTGTGGAGCAGGATCGCCGCATAGCCGGCGACCGCGACTGCGGTAGCGCCCAGATGCCGGGCGGCATCGAGCCAGCGCCGTTTGTGGGCCTCGTACGAGGCCAGACCCAGACCAAGGATCAGAAAGCCAATCATCAACCCTATGAGCATGACCGGATGATAGGCCCCAGGCCACCGGCCCGGACCACCCCATTCCCCACCGCCAGGACCAAGGCGACGACCCCGACAGCAGACGCCAGGAGCGGGCGGCGGGCGGGCAGGACGCCTTGCAGCCCCGGCTCGGCCAGGCGGCAGCCGGACCGCCCGGCCGCCGGCGGGAAGGGCGGCACGCCCAGGCCGGACCGGGACAGCGGGACGACGGACGGGCGCAGCACTCCCAGGCCGACGGACGCCGACCCGGGCGGCGGCATCCCGGACAGCCGCCCGGCGGCGACCGGCGGCGACCGGCAGTCCGGGACGGCCTCGGCAGCGACGGACAGGCCCGGGCGGGCAGGACAGATCAGACGTGACGTCTTCTCGGTTCAGCCGTCGCGGCCCTGCTCCTGGCATACATCGCGGACCGCGACACCATGAACACCGCCACCGACCAGGCATCCCGCTGACTCTTCCCCGGCCGCCGGGCTGGACGGCCAGCCCCTCCCGACCTCATGTCCTCGCTCCTGGTCGAGATCGGAATTCCGGTCGCAGCCGCCCGCGGCGCCGCCATCCGACAACAACTCCTCGAACTTCCCGCCCCCGTCGTCGCCGACGCCCTCGGCTACCACGCCAAGACCACCAGCCGCCTCCTCAGAGAGAGTCGCGGGGGTCCGGGCGAGAACCTCCGTGGGTCCTCATCAGTGACGGCTTGTTCCAACCCCGCCCTGGTACACCTGAGCAATGCTCAACGTACTCCTGGACCCCGTGATGGACAATGTGGGGTGCGGCGCACCTGCGGGCGTCAACTCCTGAAGCAGTCGGCGCAGTTCGTCGGCCGCCTCCGGTGATGTCGACACCAACCTGCGCAGCCGGGTGCGCCACTCCGAGACCAGACCCTGCACGGCCTCTTCATCTCCGGTCTCTCGGGCTTCGAGCACCTCGACGCGGGATTCCTCCAGTTCGGCGAGCACCCTGCCCGCCCGCTCCGGATGCCCGCGCCCCCACAGCCTACTGATCACGGGTTGCGCCCTCTCCCAATGGTTCGTCGCCATCAGGTGCACCACAACCGTGGCCGCCACGGTCACCAGGGCGCCCAGCTCCGCGCCGGGCCCATGGGTGGCACCCGCCGCTGTCGTTGCACCGTCTGCGGGCGACTCGGGATCGGTCTCGATGCGGTCGGCCATCCAGCTGAGCAGCGCCTCACGCCGCCGGTCGAGGTCGGCTCCATTCACCACAACGGTGGACTCGGCCTGCCGCAGGGCATCGCCGACCACCGCGTCCGGCTCGTTGGAGCGGCTGTGCCGAGACTGGTTGCTCATGCGCGTGCCTCCTCTCGCAGCGCAGTATGTGTCTCGTGCCGATCATCCATGAGGGGCCCGAGCTCTTCTTGGAGTTTTCGGCGAGCCTTGGCCACATGCTTGCGGACGCCGGACGGCGCGATCTCAAGAAGTTCGGCGATCACCGGCGGGGGATGCTCCTCCAGGAAGTACAACACGGCGACCTGTCTCTGCACCGTCGGAAGGCTGTTGATCACGCGTAAGCAGTGATCCGCTGCTTGCCGCAACAGAGCCAGATCCGCCGGGCCGAGCTCAGCGCGGTGGTAGCGCTTGGCCAGTTCGGGCTGCAGTCTGTCGAGATTCATGGAGCGCCGGATGCTGTCGATCCACATGTTCTTGGACGTCCGGCGCAGCCACGCCCGCTGTTCGTCCGGACTGCGTGGCCCGACCTTTGCCCAGGCCCGTACGGCCGCCTCGAAGGCGCGGCTGACCAGGTCACCCGCTTCTTCGGCGCTATTGGTGATCACGGTGGTGTATCGGAGAAGCCCTTCGGCTTCACGTTCCCACAAGGCCGCCACGTGATCCGCGGTCTCTTTCGTGATGCGCGGCTGTGTCACCCGCTCTCCCCGTTCCGTTCCACCTCTGACGGGCTGCCGATCCGAACGCTCATGGTCGGCCCGCCCCCGCCCTCCCCCTGCACGACCACCGTGCCTGCCGGCGCATCGCGCACCAGGGCCGACAGCGTAACCCTGCGCTGCCATTCGGCCAGGCATGATCCGACGGCCGCCAGAGCGGCGATCAGACACAGCGCAACCCATGAGCTGGGCTGCACGGCCAACGGCCCCAGCCAGCCCAGCCATCCCATCCGACTTCCCCAGGTGACCTTCACACCACCAGATCGAACGAGACGGCCAAAGTGCTGCCTCAATCCAAGATGCTTTCTCGCTCCTGATCGTATGGATCGTCTCCCACCGCCCCGAGGGCGGCGCCCGGATCCGGAACGCCTGGGTGACCGCGCGCTCGCCGCCGGGTACGACTGCTCTGCCTGGTTCCACGTCGGCAACCGCCACCTGATCAAGCACACCCGAGGCTGGATCACCCATCGACGCCTACCCGCTGCCGCCCAGCGAATCCGACCTCCGCAACGGCGGCCGCCCGAGACCGAGCGGGACTGGCTCGCCACTCAGGCCCAAGCGACCTGGAACCGACACGCCTCCCGGTATCCCCTCCAGTCACCACCGGGCTGATGGCCTCGTGGAACTGGCGACAGTCGAATACGCGAACTCACCGGTATCACCCCCCGGTACACGCGGACGTGCTCACCGTGGCGCGCACGACGGCCGTGCCGGGCTCGGTCTGCGTTGGCCGGCGGAACTGGGCCTGCTGTTACCGCTCTGGCGGTAGAGCCCGCGCGGGCCGACCGAGGACCCGGCCGAGGCCGGCGGGCCGGCAAGTGGTGTCGAGGAAGCCCCGCTCGGTCGCTGGGTCGTGAAGCAACCGAGCCACTGTGGCGAGGCCGGCACCGGCCAGACCACTGCGCATCCGAGAGCAACTGAAAACGCGAGACGGGACCGGAGTTCCAGCCGGAACGCTCGGCCCTTGCCGGACACGCCCCGGAGATCCGGCCGACGGCTTCGGGTCAGGGCCGCTTGCGGCTCGCGATCTCGTCGGAGACCCGCTGCACCTCGGCAGGGTCCGCGTCCCGGGCGAGGGCGACGTAGTGGTCCATGACGGCCGGCCGGTAGCGCACGGGAAACGTCTGTCCTGGGGCGAGTCGGGTGAGCTCGGTGATCGTGAGGCTTTCGTCAGCGATACCGCGGAACGAGATGCCGCCGATGGTCTCCACGTCGAACATCAGGACCACGCGTGGCCTGCCGTCGCCGCCGACCTCCCGCCAGTCGACGAGAACGCCGAGCGCGAGCGCCCCCGTGCGCAGTTCCGCATTGCGCTTCCGTGCCTCGCCGCTCAGGTACGGGTTCGGGGCGACGCCCGGGAAGTCGGGCCCGACACCGAGCGATTCCCGGCTCAGGTCGGGCCTGAGCTGCGCCACCATGTCGTTGAGCTTCTTCTGCGAACCGAACATCCTGGCCCCTCCCTCACACCGGTGCCGGAGTCCCGGCCTGGCGCTTCGCCTTCGCCGCGATTGTACGTCGCGGCCATTCCCGGTCTTCGGCGCATCGCCCCGTCCCGACGGGGTCGCCGTCTGCGGTCGCGGACGGGCTCGGCCTCGGTCACTGGCCCGAGCGGCTGGACCACGCGGGCTTCCTGGACCGGGAGGAAGCCCGCGACGACGCCTCCGGGGACGGGTTCGACATGGCCCGAGTGCGGTGGGACGCCCTGGCCGACGCCCTCGCCGCCCGCGGCCCGGACGCGTCGTCCCTGCGGGGCTCCCGGCCGAGTGGGCCGTCCTGCGCTTCGCCTGCGCGCTGATGACCGGGAAGGCCGGCGACCGGGGCGGCGACCTCACACTGCTCGACAGCGGCAACCGGCGCCTCGCCGTCGCCGCGCTCCCCTGGCCCGCCGCCCGGATCGATGGTGACGACGAGCCGGCCAAAAACGGCAGGCGGGCCGGGCGCGGCCTCAGGAGCGCGGCGGGTGAATCAGGACCCCGCCCGGGGCAGGTAGGCACCGCGTGCCCCGCGGCAAGGCGATCCTCCCCTGACCGTCCAGTCCGGCTCGATCCACCGCATCACGGCCTTCAAGCTGCCGGCGGGGCGCGGCCGGGCGTCGTCGCCGCCGTACCCGGGCGCGTACCAGGCGTCCTCGGAGGCTGGCGTGGACGAGGACCTCACCTTCGTCCTCAGCGGGCTGGTGCTCGTCCACGAGCACGGCCTTACCGAGGAGAGGACCTCGCCCTGCCACGGTCGGCGCGATCGCCTTCGCGATGTCCCGCGTCATCACCATCGACGACAACCCTGACGAACAGCTGCCCGACCCCACACGGATGCGGCCCGGACTTCCCGGCGGTTGACTGGAACTGAGGGCATCAGGGCGACGGAAGCGAGGTTGCCGGGATGGCAGCCACGATGAGTATGCGAGAGGAGTCACCCCAGAGCAGGACGAGGCGGTACGCAGTGCGCTGGACTGGGACGGGCAACCCCCTGAGGACCTCCCGATGCGCGTCGCTTGGTACGCCGCTTGGTACGCCGCATACGACTCACGTCTGGGACGCGGAGCAGGCGTGGCAAGCGCTCGGTCCTGCGGTGGCGAGACGGTCGGCCTGGTGGGACGCCCCACCGCTGCGCCGACGCCATGTCGTGCCGTGCGTCTCCAGCGCTGTCTGGGCAGATTACTTTCGACGCCCTTTCTTGAAGATGACGAGGATCCAATAGAGGAATAAAGTGAGAATGCCACCCGGAACCAAATCCACTGGCCGAACCGGAACGCCACAACCCTCCGAGGGAGAATTCTCCAGATCGGAATAATCATGGAAAGCTGGAATTCCCACGACGGCATTGGAACCGGACACTTCTGGGTCCACGTGCCGGACGGCCAGATGACGGGGCATAGGGCGCTGGTCGCATCTGTCTGCGAGCTGAATGCACAGACAGGATTCCCCCAGCCCGGAGACGCCGTCTTCACCATGCACAACGCCGTCCCGATGCCGGGGGAGGCCCTCTTCCACATCTCTATCCTGCGGGACGCCATAAATCCCTGGCCCAATCCCTTGCACTACAGGATCTTTTTCCACTACACGTGATGCTCCGGCTGCAAGCCTCGCGGCTGCCTCCACGAGCAACTGGGCTCACCCGGGTGATGCACTGTCTTGGACCTTGTCCTACCTGGTGAGTGTCGTTTGCGACATCGGTCATGTGATGACGGTGGTGGGGTCGCAGAAGGCCAGGTGGAGCAGGTGGCGGGCCGGGGCCCGGCCGGCAGGGCGGCCCAAGCGACCCAGAACGGGTTGGCCGCAAAAGGTGGGGCCTTTTGCACCGAGCCATGCGTATGATCCAGAGGCTGGGAGTTCTGATCCCAGCCGGGGTTTCTCGTGATTCCTATGAACGACATGCACCGACCAGTTTTCGACCCGCCAATCGACGAACCGATTCGCTTCCGGCCGAGTTCGAAAGTGTTCTTCTACAGCGGATGGTCCGACGAGTCGTCCACGTATGCCATGGTTGCGACGATTGATCGTTTGCCTTCCGAAGAACGCGTGCTGACGATTCGCAAGGAGTTCCGCCCCGACAGCTTCAGCCGCTGGGATGTCGTCACCAGCGCGGTCAGCCTGGGGAAAGCCTGGCTCGTCTTCTACAATGCCGGCACGGGAGAGGTCGCGACCGGCCAAATCGACGACCGGTACGACTTTATCGAGGGTCGAGAGTACGGCCCTGGCACGTTGCCCGTGGGCTACGCTCGCGCCGCTGCGGACAGTGACGGAAACCTGTTGTTCGCCGGCAGTCATCCGAATTCGATACCGAACGCGCCGGAGAGCCGGATCACCAGGGCCCAATTGATTGACGAACAACTGCTCGTGCTATGGTCGTCCGAGGTGGAGATCCCGCCACCAGACGATCTGGTGGGCCTCTCGGACGGCTTCGCGTGGCTGAGGGAATCGGACTCCGAAAGCCCAGGTGGATTCGATACCACGGTGTATGTCCTGGGCCACAACGGCACTCTCGAAAACCAGCGGATCTGGCCCACCGACTGGGGCGGAATAGTGTTCCACAGCAATGCCGGCGTCCGGGCTGAGACCGGTCGAGATGTGCCTGACGCCTTGCTCCTGTCGAGTCCCACCGGAGCGTACATCTCATTTCAGCCGGGTGAAATCTGCGTCGTAGAGCCCGACATTCAAGGCAGGCGTCAACTTGTGACCACGATGGAACAGAACGTGGCCATCCCTCATGGAACCATCAGCACGGCCATCTCCACGGAGAATGGCATTCTCGGCTACAATATCTTCGAAAACATGGCGAGAATTTGCCTTCTCTCGCCATGGACGTTCGAGGATATCGCGTCCCCTTCGACGTTCTCATTGAACGTGAAAAATGCGACAGGGCCGGGTCATGTCGGCGGCTATCTGCCACAGCCGCATCCGGCCTGGGAACACATAGTGGCCTGCTGACACGCACACGCAGTCAGGTCGAGCCGATGGGAGACCGTCGCGACGTGCGAGACCATACCCGCGTACGACTGTTCGCCATGATGCGCGCAGGACGAAAGACCGTGTCCTACGGCTCCGGCGCCGCCTCCTGCCGGCCCCCTTCGCCCTGGGCACGAACATGGTCTCAGTCTCCGAGATCCCCGACCTCGTCACCCGCGATCAGCTCTGCGTCTCCTCGCGGCGTCCGACAGCGGCCGCGTCGGGTACGACGAGCAGCTTGCCGGTGGTACGCCGAGCCTCCAGATCGCTGTGGGCCCGGGCGGCCTCGGACAGTGCGTAGCGGCCCGTTACGGTGACCTCAAGCGCCTTGGAGCGCACCCACTCGAACACATCGGCGGCGCGTCGGAGCAGTTCGGACCGATCGGCGATGAAGTCCCCGAGGCTGGGCCGGATCAGGGTCAGCGAACCGCCGTGGGCGAGCCGAATCGGATCGAACGGCGGCACGGCACCACTTGCGGCGCCGAAGAGTACGAGATGGCCGCGGGTTCGCAGGCTGGCGAGGCTCGCGTCGAAGGTGTGCGCGCCGACGCCGTCGAAGACAACCGGCAGTCCCTGACCGCCGTTGAGCCGCCTCACCTCGGCTGCGAGATCGTCGACCGCGGAGTAGAGGATCACCTCGGCGGCCCCGGCACGCTTCGCCAGCTCGGCCTTCGCCGTGGTCGACGTCGTGCCGATCACCCTGCCGCCGAGATGGGTGATGAGCTGGGTCAAAAGCAGCCCCATGCCACCGGCGGCCGCATGCAGGAGCACCGTGTCGCCCGCCTGAACCGGGTAGGCGTCCTTGACGAGATAGTGCGCGGTCATGCCTTGGAGGAGCACGGCGGCGGCTGTCTCGAAGCCGATGTCGTCGGGCAGCGGCACCAGCCGGGAGGAGTCCACGACGGCCCGCTCGGCGTACGTGCCGGGAATCTCCACCCAACCGACCCGGTCCCCTACCGCGACGTCAGCGACGCCGGGTCCGACTTCGACGACCGTGCCGGCGCCCTCAGCGCCCGGGGTGAAGGGCAGCGGGACGCTGTACCGGCCTTCGCGGTGGTAGACGTCGAGGAAGTTGACCCCGGATGCGGCGACCTCCACGACCGCTTGGCCCGGGCCCGGCGCCGGTTGATCGACATCGACCAGTCGCAGCACTTCGGGACCGCCCACTTCGGACATCTGAATCGCTCGCATGACCCCTCCTGAAACGGCAAACTTCCCTGATCAACTCCACTCGTGGCGATCCTATTTCCGCTCGCGGTGAGGTGTCGTAGCCCTCACGTTCAGGTCAGCGACATGAAGCCGGCCGTGCCGCGGCAACTGCCCTGGAGCCCGAGGCTGCGGCCGAGCATCGTTCAGCGTGCCGGCTCAGGAGGTTCGGTGGGCCTGTCGATGGAGGTCGTCCATGAGGCCCGGCAGCATCTCGCGCATCGATTCGCGCAGGGCCTGGGCCGGCACTGCGTCGACGAGGTCGGTAACCGGGGGGCCGGCGAGGGTGATTCCGTGGTTCCTGAGGATCCAGCGGGTGTGCGGGCTGTTTCCAGCGGGCGGATCGCGTCTCCTCTCGGCAAGCGGTCGAGGTCTTGCGTCAGAGGTCAGCCTTTGCCGGATCTCAGCCTGAGTCGGCCTCCGGGGTGCCCGGTGTCGGCTTGGCGAGGGCGAACAGGCCGGGCTCGGGCTCGGTGAGGATGCCGCGGGTCACCCGGCGTTTGAGCTTCGCGCGGGCGCCTTCGGCATGCCGTGGTTCGGCGCCGAGCCCGAGTGCCTGGCAGACGTCTTCGGCGCGGAGCCCGTCCGTGGCCTTCTCGATGGCGGCCTGGATCTCGCGGTATCCGGGCGGCAGCAGCTCTGGCGGCAGCGGCTCCGGCGGCTGGTTGCCGTCCTCGGCGGCCGGCTCCATCAGGGGCTCACGACGGGCAGGGGCTCACGACGGGCCGACGTGCGCCGAATTCCCATCGGTGGTTTCGTGGAGATAAGAGCCGGTCACACTCCCAATCCGAGGTGAGAACGATGGCCGAGTTCAAGCTTGGCGATCCGATGGCTGCGTATGGGGATGACGTCGTCAAGATGCCGCCTCCCGTCGTGTTCCGCGCGCAGCCGGACAGCTACGTGCGTTTGAAGACCCCTGAACAACTCAGGGCCTGGGAACAAGCGGTCCGGCAGACTACCGGGCTCGAGATCGTGGCCGACAATCTCGCCGGGGCCGCTTCCGAGACCGGGTGCTCGTACGGCGAGGCAAGCCACTCCGACGATTGTGGACTGGCGTGATCCTGGCTGTCACGGTGCACGACGACCTCCACGTCATTGCCGTCCAGCATGCGGCGCGTAGCCGAGGCCACACCCAGTTCCACATCGTGGAGTGCGACACGATCGGGGGCAGGCAGGCCCTGTCCTGGCGCTCACACAGCGACGACGAGGACGTGGGCTCCGGTACCGCTACGGCGACCGTCCTGACCTCCGAGGGTTTCGTCGTCGCTCCCAGTGAGGCCGTTGTCCTGTGGTGGCGCCGACCCAGGGCTGATCAGGAGATCGCTGCGCATGCGGGCAGCACCCATGAGCGCAGTCTCGTCAACAACGACTGCCGTGGTGCGCTTGGCGGCATCCTTGCCTCCTCCTTTCACGGCCAGTGGATCTCGCCGCCCGAAGCGACCGACCGCGCCGCCGACAAGGTGTACCAACTCGCGGTGGCGCGCGAGGCCGGCTTCAGGGTGCCGCGCACCCTGATCTCGCAGTCACGCGAGGACGTCATCGCGTTCACACGGCAGGTCGGGCGAACCATCGTCAAGCCCGTCGTCGGCGCCCGTGGCCCCTCGCTCTGGACGCGTTGGATCGACGATCCGGAATCGATCCCGGCGACGTCGTTCGAGGTGTGTCCCGCCACCAGGAGTACATCGAGGGCACTCGACACATCAGGCTCAACTGCTTCGGCGAGCGCATGTACGCCGCACTCATCGAGACCGACGAACTCGACTGGCGCCCCGACCTCCAAGTACCGATATCCCCATGGCCTGTTCCCGAGGACCTGCGCCGACTTGTGGGCACCGTACTGAGTCGGCTGGGGCTACGCATGGGTGTCGTGGACCTCAAGCTGACGCCGGAAGGGCAACCGGTCTGGCTTGAGGTGAACCCGCAGGGGCAGTTTCTGTTCCTCGAGCCGCTGACGGGCATGCCGCTGACGGAGCACTTCGCCGACTTCTTGCTCGCTGCGGCTGACGGGCCGCAGGGTACGGAGAACTGAAGGCACTGTCAGGGGGCACTCCTGGCGTGTGCTCAGCTTCCGTCTGGCGTGCCTACGCGCCGGTGGGCCCGCACGGTCGTGGAGTCGACGGAGACGGCCCGGTCGATGTCGCCGACCGAGCCAGCCCCTTGGGGCCCGGCCGACGTGGCGGGCCCCAAGGGGGCCGGCTCAGTGCTGCGCCGGGTGGAACAGGGTGTCGTCGTAGTCCGGGAAGACGGCCGGCATCACCCGACGGAACGCGGTGACCTCCGTGCTGTCCTCCAGGCCCCGGCAGAGGGTCTGCGGCCAGTACCAGAAGCCGCGGGAGGCGATCAGCCGGTCCAGGTAGGCGTCGAAGGAGTACCCGGTGTCGTACAGCTCCTGGCCGAGGTAGTGGTAGTGGACGGAGTCGTTCGGCGGGAGGAGCGCCGCGCAGGCCTCGGGGACGAACCGGTCGAAGGGCCGGACGGCGCGGAACTCCTGGTCTTCCGCCGAGTGCCAGATGATGCCCTCCCAGTCGCCGAGGACCTGGCGCAACGGCAGCAGGTTGATCAGGCCCTGGTCCGAGAGGTTGTGGTTGAGGAGCTCGGGAACGGTGTGCCGCCAGATCAGGCGGACCGCGCCGACCTCGCGGTAGAAGGCCTCGACGCCCGCCGGGAGGGGGCCGTCGGCCAGGCGGAGGGCGAGCTCCAGGTCGGCGGGCGGGGTCGGTGGCGCGACGGTGGCCTCCAGGAGCTCCACGCGGGGGTTGCGCTCCAGGTCGCTGATCATCGCGGACAGCCGGGCACGGGGGTCGATCACGGGCGTACGTCTCCTTCGGCGCCTCCGGCGGCGCCAGCGGGTGCGGTCAGTTCTTCAGTCGGTTGTTCTCGATCAGCCAGGCGTCGTCGCCCAGTTCCTTGCCCGTGGTGTCGTAGATGGTGTACTCGGCATGGATCGTGCCGGCGAGCTTGGCGGCGTAGTTGGCGTCGATGTCGGCGTCCACGTTGGCGTCGCCGGTCTTGAAGTCCTTCGCGGCGGGGTGGGTGCCGTAGTCGGCCTCCACGTAGTACTCGACCACATGGCCCTTGTTCAGCACCTCGTCCTTGAGCCTCTTCTCGACCTTGGCGTGGTGCGCCGAGTTCGCGGACGCGGTGATCGGAGTCATGTTCTTCATGACGCCGGGGCCGCCGACGTTGTGGTTGAGCAGGTGTCCCTGCACCATGAAGTTCTGGAACCAGGTGCCGGTCGCGCCGCCCTTGGGCCACCAGGACGGCTGCTCCTGGGGTGTCGAGCCCTTCCCGAGCTGCCCCGGCCAGAGTTCGGCGTGCATGGTGGTGCCGACGCCGTTGCCGTTCACCCCGCCGTAGTTGACGTACGGAGCGCCGGTGAACGCCCGCTGCACCGGCAGCTCCGGCACCGCGGACGGGGAGTGGGCGGCGGCCCGCTGGACGGCCGCCTGTCGCAGGGCGGTCCGTTGGACGGCGGCTTCGGGCACGGGCCCGCTCAGCGCCCGGACGGCGTTCGCCTCGGCGGCGCGCTCGAACCGGTCGCCCGGGTCGCTGACCGACAGCCCGTCCCCGTGGTCGGTACCGGACACCGGACCCGACCGCTGCTGGATGACATGGGTCAACTCGTGGGCCAGCGTGTGCTTGTCGCCGCCGCCGGGGCCGATCACGACGTGCTCGCCGGAGGTGTAGGCGCGGGCGCTCATCTCGGCCGCCGAGCGGGCCGCGGCGGGGCCGTCGTGGACCCGCACGCTGCCGAAGTCGGCGCCCAGGCGGGCCTCCATCTCCGTCCGCACGCCGTCGGCCAGCGGACGGCCCGGCGACCGCAGTACCTGGTGGACCGTCGAGCGCTGGACCTGCGCCTCCTCCGACTCCAGCTGCCGCCCGAGCAGTTGGACGACGGCCGCGTTGCCGATGCTGCGCTGCAGCGCGGCGAGCGAGCGGGGGTCCGGCGGCGCGGACTGGCGCTGTGCGGTCGATCGGCCGCGGTCGCGGCGCTCGGACTCGCTCCGCGGTTTCGGGTCATGCGCGTGCACATCCACCTCCTGGACGGGCGGTTCGCACCGCGGTCGTTGTGTGTCCATGCCGGTCTACGGCGGACGCCGTACACCGCGCAAGGACCGCAGGGGCAGTGTCGGGGGCAAACTCCGGGGACCCGCCGGGGTCGCACCGGCCGACCGGCCCCGGATCGGCGCCACCGTCGCCCAGTCCCGGTCCGACAGGACGGCCCGCCGCCACCGCAGGAGCAGGCAGGACGGGTGACGTCGCGCTGAGCCCCCGGACGGTAGGTCACGATCACGGAACGACTGACGTGCTCACTTCCCGTATGCCCGTCAGGTCGGATGTGATCATCACATGTCGGTTCACGGAGGAACACCGGGGCAGGGGCGGCCCCGTCCGCGCGCCCGCCTGCGCAGCCGGATGGTCACCGGGGTGCTCGCCGCGGTGGGCCTGCTGGCCGCCGCCGGCCCGGGCGTCGTCCCCGCCCCCGCCCGTGCGGACGGGGCGGGCGGGCTGGTCCTCACCGTGCCGTCCACGCTCGCGGTGACGAGCGGCGTGAACATCCGTACCCTCCTGCCCGTCGAGGTCAGTCGCAGCGGCGGCGCGCTCAAGCAGGCCCGGATCACCGTCGACACCAAGGGAACCGGGGTGACCGTCACCGCCCCGGGCAGCGGACGGGAACTACCCCTCTCCGGCTTCAGCGACGGGACCTTCCCGCTGGGAGACGGCGACGGAGCGATCACCCGGGCCCTGGCGCTCACCAGCCCGCTCCAGAGCGGTCTCTCCGGAACCATTCACGTCACCGCCGTCGCCGACGGCCTCGCCCCGGTGACCAAGGACGTCGTCCTGACGGCTGCCGACAGCAGTCCGGCCCTGCGGCTCACCCCCCTGGCCCCGGTGGCGGCCGTGCCCGGGAGCACCGTCACCCCGCGGCCCGCCTTCGAGAACTCCGGCACCGCCCCGGCGCGGAAGGTCGTCCTCACGTTCACCACCATGGACGGGCTCGCCCCGGCCGAGACCTACTCCAACTGCGAGTACGCCGCGTTCCCCGACGACACATCCGCCTCCGGCGAGCGGCCCGACGCCATGCACGCCATCTGCACCTTCGAGCGGACGGTGCGGACCGGCGAGGCCTACACCGTCGACCCTCTCCCCCTGGAGGTGACGGCTGCCGTCGACTCCTCCCGGGCAGCGTTCACCGTCGGCGCCGAGGAGGGCCCGGAGGCCGTCAACTGGCGCAGTCTGCACGCCTTCCGGCAGGGCACCGGCCGCCCCCTCGGGCTGACCCGGATCGACGGGCTCCCACAGCCGGGCCTCGGCGCCGTCAAGACCTACCAGGTGGCCGGCGGACAGGCCGATGTCACCATGGAGGCGTCCTGGAAGCCCACGTCACCGGACGGCCTCACCGGCGACCTCACCGTCACCTACCGCAACCTCGGCCCGGTTCCGTTCGTGGACGACCCCAGCGGCCCCGCCCAGCAGTACGGCGATTTCATCTGGGTCCCGGGCGGGACCGGGGAGAAAGCGATCGAGGTACCGGACAACTGCGTCACCCACTCGGGTACCGAGATGTACAGCGGTCGGATCGGCGCGCTGTGCACGACCCCCCGGTCCATCGACGCGGGCGAGGAATTCAGCCTCACGTTTCATCTCACCGTCGCCGAGGACGAACGGGTGAAGAAGGCGACGTTCCTCCAGTACGGCATCGACCTCGGCCCCGAACCCGCCGCATTCGGCCCCGTCCCCCTCCACCCCCGACAGCAGACGGCCCCCCAACCGCCCGCGCTCCCGGAGGCACCCCCGGCGGCACCCGCAGCTGCCGCGCCGCCCGCCGCACCGGTGGCGGCGCCGGCCGCCCACCACGTCCGGCTGCGCTGGAAGGCGGCCGGGTTCCTCGCCGTCCTCGGCGTCGTGGGCGCCCTGATGCTGACGGCCCGCCGCCACCGCAGGAGCCGGCAGCACCGCTGAAGCCGGAACGGGATCCGGCGGCCCCCTGCCGGGGCGTCAGACCACGACGGACGCCACCATGCCGACGGCCAGCAGGGCCACGGCCGTCAGGGTCGCGCCGTCGGGGTGGACGAGCGACTGGCCGCGCAGGGCTTGCCAGGTCAGGATCGCCAGCACGCCCGCGTAGGTCCCGGTCGCCACCAGGACCAGGCGCAGTCGCGTCCGCTCGTCGGCCAACCGCGGGAACCGGCGGGACTGTGCGATCAGCAGCCAGGCGAAGAGCGGGAGGGCCTGCAGCGCGTGCATGCCGACGAAGTGGGGGATGCGCAGGTCGCCGCCGGTGCTGCTCCAGCCGGTGATGGCGATGCCGGGCGAGTCGTCGGCGACGCCGACGCTGTGTGCCCCCACGATGCCCACGGCGGCCCCGCTGCGCATGGCCCCGAGTTGGGCAGGGGTCGGGCCGGTCATGAGGAAGCCGAGTGCCATGCCCACCAGTGCGAGGAGCAGGCCGAGCCGGACGGACCAGGTGGCCGCGCGGTCGCCGGTCCGTTGGCGGAACAACCTGGCCGCGATGGAGAGGTTGGCCAGCCACAAGGTGACGATCGAGGCGGCCATCGCGAACCAGAGGCCGGCGTCCAGCGGTGTGGCGACGTTGAAGTGGCTCTGTCTGCCGCGGAGCACCTGGCCGACGACGACCACCATCTCGATCACGTTGGCGGCGGCGATCGTCGTCCCGAGCCACCGGACCCAGCGGGGGGCCGTGCCGCCCAGGGACAGCATCCACGCGAGGGTCACCGAGTAGACCGCGATGGAGAGGGAGAACTTGAAGGGCTTCAGCCAGATCGGCTCCCCGACCAGGATCCGGTCGTCGACCGCGAGGCCGACGGCGGATGCCAGGGCGAGGGCCGCCATGGCGGCGGCGAGCAGTACCAGCGGGCGGTGCCAGAGGCGGATCGTCATCGTTTCCTCGGGGAGTGGACTGCACCGCGTTGCTCTGCGCCACGCTGTGCTCGGAGTCGATTCGCTGCACGCGGCTTCGGCCCGCTCCTGACTTCGCGGCAGGGTCCGCACAGCCCGACGGCCGATGCCGCGCACGTGGCGCTACCGGCTGAGCCGCGCCCGCCACCACTCGACGGTCGCCCCCAGCGCCTCGTCGATCGGGGTCGACACCTCGCCGAAGGTCGCGGTGTACGCCTGGGAGTCGAGCACGAACGGCCGGTCGAACTGGTACCGCACCTCTCGCAGTTCCCCGAGCATGGGGTTGACCAGGCCGACCAGGTGGAGTGGCCACCAGGGAATGCGGCCGACCCTGGCCGGCGGCAGACCGGCCAGCCGGCACAGGTGCCGGACCGCCTCCCGGGTCGACAGCGGCGGGGCGGTGGGAACGTGCCAGGCGCGTCCCCACGCCCGCTCGTCGGTACCGAGCCGTACGAGCGCACGGGCGATGTCGGGGATGTAGGTGAAGCTGTGCGGTGCGTCCGGGTTGCCGATCAGCCTGACGGCACGGCCGGCCAGGAGCGCGGGCATCATCCGCTGGGCGAGGTGGCCGGCCTCGGTGACGCCGGGCCCGAAGAAGTCCGAGGCCCGCGCCTCGGCGACGCGGATCCGGCCGGCCCGGTGCCAGGCCAACGCGTCGCGCCACATGCCGATGCGGACCCGGGCCTTGGGACCGGTGCCCGCGAGCGGCAGGTCCTCCGTGATGGGGGCGTCGACGGGGCCGTATCCGTACAGGTTGCCCATCGTCACCAGCACCGAGCCGGCGGCCTCCGCCGCGTCGAGGAGGGCGTCGGAGATCGGCGGCCAGTCGGTGGGCCACCGGTGGTACAGCGGGCTCGCGCAGTTGTAGATCACCTCGGCGCCCTTGGTGGCTTGCCGGAGTGACGCTGTGTCAGTGACGTCGAGCGCCGTACTCCCGTCGCCGCCGGAGCGACTCAGGACGACGACCTCGTGACCCTGTTCGTCGAGCAGTCGGGCCGTGGTGGCGCCGACGGGGCCCTTGCCGATGACGATGTGCCGTGCCATGCAGGTCCTCCCGGAGAACTGAGAGAGCAGTGCTCTCTTCGTTGATGAGTGTTCTCGCAGTGGCGGGGAGAAGTCAAGAGCAGTGCTCTCGTTTGTGTGCACTGCTCTTGAATGACAGGATGGACGGCATGACGGCATCCCAGACCGCGCGGCAGCTGGCCCGCGCCGAACTCACTCGCGCGATCAAGGAAGCCGCCACTCGCCAGCTCGCCGGGACCGGGGCGGCCGCGTTGTCGCTCCGCGCGGTGGCGCGTGACCTGGGCCTGGCCTCCTCGGCGCTGTACCGCTACTTCCCCAGCCGGGACGCACTGCTCACGGCGCTGATCATCGACGCGTTCAACGCGCTCGGAGCGGCCGCGGAGTCAGGGGCGGCATCCGCCGCTCCCGCCGATCCGGGCACCCGGTGGCTTGCCGCATGCCGGGCGGTCCGCCAGTGGGCCCTGGCCCACCCGCACGAGTTCGCCCTGGTCTACGGCTCGCCCGTCCCCGGCTACCAGGCCCCCACCGACACGGTCGACCCCGCCACCCGGGTCACCCGCCTGATGGCCGGTCTCGTCGTCGAGGCACACGCCTCGGGCCTCCTGCGCCCCCCCGCGCAACCGCTCCCCGGACCGAGACTCGTCACCCGGCAGGTGCTCGACAGCGCGGGCGGGGCACCGGCCGAACCGTACGCGGACCTGGTGGAACGGTCGCTCACCCTGTGGATCTCCCTGATCGGCACGATCAGCTTCGAGCTGTTCGGCCACCTGAACGAGGTGATCACGGACCACCCCGCGTACTTCGACGCCGCCATGACCATTGCAGCCGAGGCAATCGGGCTCCGTGTCCTGCCGCCTCCTCCCGTGTGACACCCCACCACCAGCGCCCCGGCCCGGCACCCGCGATGGACACCCTGGCCCGGCACCCGCGACGGACACCGACACGGCCATCACCTGGCAGCGGGAGCCGCCGGCAACACCCGGCATCGCCAAGGACCATGTGCGTGCCGAGGCGGCGCCGGCGAACGCGGAGCAGGCGGCAGATGAAACAGGGCCCGTGCCGGCGTGCTCACTGCTCACCGTCGGAGGCCATTTCCATCGGCCGGCGCTCCATACGCTCCCCCTTCCCGTTGTGCGCCCGCCGGAGCGGGCGGTGTTCGGCAAGGGCTCCGGCGCCGTGAGGTGGGCTCACGGCGCCGGACCGGACGGTCAGATCAGCTGGGCAGGGTCGTCCAGCCAGGCGTGCCAGCCGTCCGGGGTGACGGTGAGTCCGAGCCGGTCGACGCCCGGCTCGCCCGCCCGGTGCCACCAGGCGAGGGCCGGCTCGAAGTCGTCCCAGAGCCGGCGGCCGCCGTACTGACGGACCTGGTGCTCGTCCTCACCGTCTCGGAAGGTCGTCGCCGACCAGCCCGGCGTGGTCAGGGAGTAGAGCCACAGGGTGCGGGCGCCGTCGTCGTGCGGCTGGACGGCGTGGACGACATCGGGCAGGCGCAGCCCGGCAGCGAACGGGAACGGGTCGAACTTGCCGTGCGGCGGCAGGACGGCGGCGGCGGTGTGCTCGGCGACCGTGCCGCCGTCAGCCGGGTTCCGCGGCCATCGCAGCCGCTGGGAGCGCATCTTCATGAACTCCACCGGCTGGAGGAACGGGCCGCTCGCGGTGCCATCGGCCTGAACGGTGAGGCGTACCAGGGCGTCGGCATTGGAGTAGTGGGTGCCGAACGGCGCCAGGATCAGCCCGCCAGGACGGGTCTGCGCGATCCACGCCTGCGGGATCTCCCGCAGCCCGTAGGTCGCGGTGATCCGGTCGTACGGGGCGCCGGGTGGGTGGCCGAGCGCACCGTCCGCGCAGACGACGGTCGGCCGGTAGCCGGCCCGCCCGAGTGCGGTGCGGGCCCGGGCACAGATCTGCGGGTCGATCTCGACCGTGGTCACGTTCGCGTCGCCGAGCCGGTGCGAGAGCAGCGCGGCGTTCCAGCCGGTGCCGGTGCCCTGCTCCAGCACCCGCATTCCCGGCTCCACCTGAAGGTCGTCCAGCATGGAGGCGACCAGGGAGGGCATCGAGGCGGAGCTGGTGGGCACCGTGCCGGGCTCGCCCCCCTGGTGCTCGCCGTCGTCCCACTGGGTGACGATCGGGACGTCCGCGGCGGCCGCCGCCGACCAGCCGGCCTCGTCGGCGGTGCGGTCGACGGGCCGGCTCTTCCCGGTGGCCATGTCGTGGGCCCAGATCAGGTCCGGCAGGAACAGCGAGCGCGGGACGGCGTCGAAGGCCGACACCCACGCGTCGGCGACGGGGAAGGACCGCCCCGGCGCGGGGCGGTCCTCCTGCTCGGGTGCGAGCGTCACTTGCGGTGTCCCCCGTCGCCGGGCGGGGTGGTGCCGTCAGGGGACGGCGGGTCGGACGGTGGCGTCCACGGGGTGCCCGGGTGCCCGTCCCCCTCGCCGCCACCGCCGCCCGATCCTCCGCCGCCGTGGCCTCCGTCATGGTCCATGCCGACCTCCTTGTCGTCGCTGCGATGGTGCCCTCCCGAGCCCCGGGAGGAGTAGAGGGGTGCCCCGGGCGCACCGGGGCACTGGTGGGGCTCGTCGGGCGGGTGCGCAGGTCCGGGTGGACGGTCCTGCCGCTCGTCCCCGACGTCGCGGACGCTGTGCCGGCCGGCAGGGAACCACCAACGCCCAACGCGCCGAACCCGGCCGGGGAGCACGAAGGCGCCCGGGCCCGGGAACCGCTTGAGGGCATCGATCCCGGGCCAGCCGCCGGGGCACGGGAACGGCTTGGGGCGATGGACGGCGAACAGCTCGCCCGGGCCGTCCGCCACGCCCGCCATGCCCGCATCGCCCGCGGACACCTGACAGCCCTCCACCGGACATTCGGCCTGCCACCCGACCGGCCCTTCCCCCTCCCCGCCCGAGACGACGCTTGGTGTTGCACGCACCGCGTGCAAGTGAGGACATGGGCATGCGGACGGCCCGACGGAGGCGGGCCGACATGCCGCTCGTGCCCTGTCATCCGGGTCCGGCGACCGATGGGGAGCTCACCCCGGAGGATACGAAAGGACGCATGACGTGAAGAACCCACTCGATCCCACGGCGCTGAACGCCGCCATCGGACATGTCCACCGCGCCGGGATGCCGGGCCTGTTCGCCGAGGTGCGTGACGGCGACCAGGTCTGGCGCGGCGCCGCCGGGGTCGCCGACGTCACCACCGGTCGCCCCGTCACCGCCGACATGCGGCACCGGGTCGGCAGCATCACCAAGACCTTCACCGCCGCCGCGGTCCTGCAACAGGTCGAGAACGGTCAGATCGGTCTCGACACACCGATCGGCCGGTACCTTCCGAAGCTGGTCCCCGGAGAACGCGGTGACGCGATCACGGTCCGGATGCTGATGAACCACACCAGCGGCCTCGCCGAGTACCTCCCGTACGCCTACCCCTCCCTCAAGGCGTTCCCCGCCCTCGCGGACACCGGACCCCAGAGCCTGGACGACAACCGGTTCACGCGGTTCCACCCCACCGAACTGATCGGGATGGGCGTCACCGCACCCGCCGTCGGCGCCCCGGGCGGCACTCCGGGGGTGTACTCCAACACCAACTACCTGCTCCTCGGCCAACTCCTGGAACAGGTGACCGGCACCACGGCCGAGCGGTACATCACCCGGAACGTCATCGAGCGCGCCGGGCTCCGGGACACCGCATTCCCCGCCGGACCGTACGTCGACGGGCCGCACTCCCGGCTCTACGAGGAGTGGTTCGGCATGATCGACCCGCCGCGCGACTACAGCGTCTACGACATGTCATGGGTGGGACCGGCGGCCGCGCTGACATCGACCGTCGCGGACCTCAACCGCTTCTACGGCATGCTGCCGGCCGGCGAGATCGTCAGCCCGTCGTCACTGGCACAGATGCAACGCACCGTCCCGGTCGTCTCCCAAGAGGGAAGGACCATCGACTACGGCCTCGGCCTCCACCCGATGGAGGGTCCCGGCCAGGGCGCCTTCTGGGGCCACGGCGGCACCGTCTGGGGTGGTGGAGCGCTGGCCATGACCCGGGCCGACGGCAAGCGGCAGATGACGATCGCAGTGAACCTGCAAAGGTGGAACAGCCTCGACTCCTCCGGCAAGCCGCAGCCCCACCCCATCGACGACGCGCTCGCGGCTCTCTACCGCGCGGCGATGTACGGCTGACCGCCCCCACCAACCGATCACAGGCGCGATCGGCGGCCCGATCGCCCGCTACGCCTGGGCCAGTCCTGGATTCACCCCCAACAGTGGCACCAACGTCACCCTCACCCTCACCGCCCCCACGGTCACCGGGGCCTGACCAACCCGGCGCGGGCCCGGCCGAGCACACAGCGAGGCCACCGAGCAGCGAGAGCCGGTGGCCCACCGCCGTGGCGGAGGAGGAACAGGCATCGCGGCGGGCCGCCGAGCGAATCGCCGCCGAGGAGTCTGTCGCGTTCCAGGCCGCCCGACGCTCTGGAGGAGCTTCACCTGGGGGCGGGGGCCCTTGTGCGTGCCTGCACCGATGGTTCTTCCACGGATGATTCACTTCGAGTGACAGAGCGCTGACAGTTCGTCAGTGCCGAGATCGTCGAGGAGGTCACATGTCCCACCGTACGAAGGTCCGCGGCGCAGTGGTCGGAGTCTGCGCCGTGGTACTGCTGGCCGGACCTGGCCTGCTGTCCGCTCCCGCACAAGCCGGGGACCGGACAGCACCCAACGCCGTTGCTGAGACGCGGGCGTCGAAGCCGGTGGCACAGGTGACGCGCTTCTTCGACCAGTACCTGGAGGCGGTGAACGGAACGAATCCGAACATGAACCCGACCGAGGTCCGCAACGAGTTCCTCACCCCCCAGCTCAACGCCCGGCTCGACGCGTGGGCGGAGGCGAACGACGCGGACCCGGTGTTCCGCGCACAGAACGTCCCCCAGAGCCGGGACGTGCGGTACGAGGGCAGCGGAGCGGGACACGCGACGGTGGTCGTGACCGAGCACTTCGGCGGCTCGACCATCGACGTCTGGTACCAGGTCCCGCTCAGCGGCGGCCGGATCACCGACCTGAGGGACGCACCGCAATAGGCCCCGCACCCGCTCAAGCGCGTCGTCCCCCACCGCCCTCGGCAGGGGACGACGCCTCCGCTCATCGCCGGCGGCCGCCGCGAGTTCGTCGCCCGGGTCCACCTGCCGGACCGGCGTCGCGGCGGGCGCGGACGGCGGGTCGGCGCAACAGGTGATCCGGCGTCGCCGGGACACGAAGGCGCCGGCTGCCTGGTGGTGGCCGGCGCCTGGTGGTTCACCTCGTCGACGGTTCGTGAGCAGCCCCCGGCGTCAGGGCATCTCGGGGTTCCATCCGCTGTCCACACCGCCCCAGGACGAGTCGACAACACCCACGTGGAGTCCGGCACGGCGACGCACCGGATCGTTTCCACCCGCGTACGAGCGTTCATGACGTCCTCCTGGCATTCCACGATCGGGCGCACCGCTGCAAGCATGCCGACCAGGCCTGCCACCTCCCTTGCTGGCCCGCCTCGACGGCGAGCGGGACCCGGCATGCGCCGCCACGGTCCTCGTCGCGGTCGGGCTGCTCGCCGACCACGACCCCGACGGCCGGCTCCGACGTCACCTCGACCACGGGCATCCCCTGCCGCGCTGGGCCGCCGCCACCGCCCTGACCCGCCTGCTGGCCGCGCACCCGGGCTCCGCCCCCGGCCTGCCGGCGGCGGAGCGCATCGCCGCCGAACTGGCCGCCTTCCGCGCCGGACCCGCCCCTGCCGCCGCCACCGCCCACAACGCGGGGGACCTGCACAGCTACACCGTCCGCAGCCTGCTGCACCTGATGGACGCCGCCGAGGATCCGGACGGAATCCTCCTGGAGATCGCCCGCACCCTGCCCCGTATCAAGGAGACCGGAGTCGGGCCCCGCCCGCTGGCAGCCCTCGCCGGGAACCTCCTGGAAGCCCTGTTCGAACCCACGGACACCGTACCGGTGTTCGCCGAACTCTCCCCTGGACGCCGGAAGCTGCTGAGGGTCCTGGCCGAGCTGCTGACCGCCGCAAACTTCCAGTCCTGGCCGTTCGGCTCGGACCTCCATGAGCGGTTCACCCACTACGGCCTCCCCGGTACCCGCCCCGCTCTACGCGCCTACGTCGGTCTGTCCACCGAAGGCGAGGACCCGAACGCTCCCCTCCCCGACCCCTGGCAACCGTTCCTCAACCGCTGAGGACACACCTCATCGGCGCAGCGTTCGCTGGGCCAGCGCGAGGGTGACCTCGGTGTCGTCGCTCCAGGAACAGACCTCCAGCCAAGAGAGGTAGCCGGCCTGAGCAAAGGCCAGGACTTCGCCGGGGCAGTCGCCGTTCTCGGTGTAGATCAGTGCCTCGGCGGCCATCACCGTGCTCGGCCCGGACGGCGCCGGCTGAACTGCGGCTGTGTCGAGGTCGAAGTAGGTCGTACCGCATCCGCACGTACAACGCTCTCGCACGCGCAGATGGGGCACCTGGGCGCGAAGCGCCAGGTGAACCGGGTCGTCGTCGTCGAGGAGGGCGTGGAGCACCTCGGCCACGTCGGGGGGAAGGTGCCCAGTCACGTCCGCACGATACCTGACCTGCGACGTCAAAGACCATTCTCACGGAACCTTGACCGCGCCAGGGCAGCTTCCGGGGGCCGGTCGGCAGGGCCCGGGACCCGGGCGGGGCAGCGGCGGCGGGCGGGCGCAGCACGCCAAGGCCGGGACGGCGTCGGCTCGCGCGGGGAACCAGCGGCGCCGGCCTGACGGCGTCGGTCCGAAAAAATCGGTTGCGAGGGAGCGCGGCCCGGATCACGATGTGTGGCATGTACCTGTGCTGACGACTGCCACGTGGCAACTCACCCCTACGCGATCGACCTCTGCACCGGGCCACCGGCCCCGCGCTGAGTCGATGACACGCGCACTCACGCGATCGACCGCCCTCGGCGCTCGGCCATGCCGCCATGCGGCCATGTCCCGAGGCGATGAGGCGCGCTGTCGCGAGTTGCCACGGAGAGAAACGACCTGTCGCGCGATCGACCTCGGGACGCCCGCCCATACGGCCACCCGCCCCGAGGCGATGACACGCGCCCTCGTGAGCACTCGTCAGATCCCAGGAGCCCCGGCCGATCCAACCGATCCGGCCTGCGCGCATTCCTGCTGAACCAGGAAACAGACCACCATGCATACCGAACGCAAGGCCCGCTGGGCCGTGCGCCAGTCCGCGCTGCCCACCGTCCTCCGCAGCTGCCCGGACTGCTTCAGCACGCGGCACCGGCCCTCTGGCAAGATCCGTGTCAACGCCAACGGCAAGCTCCTCGACGTCTGGCTGCTGCTCAGCTGCGCGGGCTGCGACCGGACCTCGAAGGTGCCCGTCCACGAGCGCGTCCACACGTCGTCACTGGCACCCGCCCGCAGGGAGGCGTACGAGAACAACGACCCCGCCGTGGTGCGGGAACTGACGATGAGCGCGTCACTCGCCGCCAAGAACGGCTACAGCCTGGACTGGAGCGGCACCTGGGAGCTGGAGGCACGCACACCGCTCCACGCGATCGACGATCCGACCCCGCTGACGGTGCTGGTGAGCTTCGAGCTGCCGGTCCCGGTCCGGGTCGAACGCCTGCTCATGTCCGGCCTCGGCCTCAGCCGCAGCCGGGTCCGCCGGATGGTCGCGGACGGCCGCATCCGCCTGCCGCTCGCCCCGGACGCCAAGACGAGCCGCGACTTCGAGCTGACGGTCCACGCTCCCGCGGCGACCCTGGCCCAGCTCGCGGCTCCGGTCACGGCTCCCGTCGCGGCTCCGGTCGCGGCGACGCGGCGGGAGGTGGTGCGCGAACTCGGCGCCGCCGACGCCGTCGAGGCGCCGCTGCGCCTGTCGCGCGCGGTGTCCGGGGCGTAGGCCGACGGCTCGGTGCGGTACCCGCGCGCGGCTCACGGACTCGCCGTTCGTGAGCCGCGCGGCGGGCTCCCGCGCGATGGGTCCGGCCTCCTCCGACGACGCGGTCCGCGGTGCCGCAACGGCGGCGGCCAGGCGGTGATCGGAACCTGACCGGCACCCCGAGCGTCCTCAGGCCTCCCAGACGATCTTGTGGTGTCGGTCGGCCTCCGGGACCGGCTCATCTCGGGAGCGAGGACGCCTCACCGATCGCGACGAGCAGTTCGAACGGCAGCTCCCGGTCCGCCTGGCCGATGGCCAGTGCGAGCCATCGACAGGAGGACGGCAGCTGCCACATCTGCATTCCACCGGCGACGTTGGCCAGGAAGTTCAGCGGCTCGGGAGCCATGAACTCAGGGTCTGGATCATCGAACCCGAGATACGGCCACAGGTCGACTGCCGTGGGGACGCCCCAGCGGGCGGTCAGAACGGCCGCCAGGGCATCAAGATCGGCTTCGAGCTCCCCCTCGGCTGCCTCGACGACCTCCTCGCTACGGTCATCCCAGAAGTCCCGACTCTCCCGGAGCACGGCCACGTGGTATCCAGGGCCGCCCCACCCAGCACCTTTCCCCGGCCTGCCTTCCTGCCCGGGGAAAGGCAGGGCACTCAGTTCGTCAATGATCGACAGCTGGGCCTCGGTGAAATCCGTCGAACGGTGCTGGCTCGCCACGGGCGAAGCCTATCCGGGTCGACTCCGTGCCGGCATCGCGCACTCCCAGTGGTCGTAGACGACAGATGCGGTGCGACACGACAGTTGGCGTGCCGAGTCACAGATTCTGCGCGGACGGGCAGTACGGCCAGGCCGGCTTCGCCGCTGGACTGATCCCCGACCTCGACGCCGTGGTCGACGGCGTGAGCACCGACTGCTCCTCCGGCCCGGTCGAGGGCCGCGTCAACGACCTGAAAGCCCTCAAGCGCAGCGTGTTCGGCAGAGCAAAGCCACCGCCGCTACGCGAACGGGTCCTCCTGACCGCAGCCGGCCTCCGACCGCCAGCCGCCGACCGCCGACCGCCGACCGCCGCGCATGTGACCGAGCTCGCCGGCTCGCGGCCCGGGAGCGCTGCCGCGCCCGGATCAGCGGCGAGTCGGCCGGCAGCGCTCGACGCGGTCGAGGTCGCCGGTGAGAAGGTCGCTGTGGCTGATGGTGAAGTCTCCGTTGAGCAGGGCGTCTCCTCCGCCGTAGTACTGGCCCACGACAGCGGCGGGAAGGAAGGACCGCAGGCTGTGGCGCATGTTCTCGGGGTAGTCAACGGGTTCGCCCCAGTTGGATGGAGCCTGGTCAGTAGACAGCAGGACCCAGTGATCCACGGGGACGACGGCGTCGAGGTCCGGGACTGCTCCGGTGTGGCTGTCCAGGGCGGGCACGGTCAGCCGGTCGGGGTCGAGCGGCGGGTACCACAGCAACAGGGGCCTGGCGCGCCGTGCGTCAGCGTTGTCGAAGCAGCAGACGGCGATGGTGTGGTCGGGGAAGTGGTCGGCGTAGAAGCGCAGGAGGTCCGGGTCGAGGTCCGGCCGCCGGTGTGACGGCACCTGCTGCAGTGCGGCGGGGATCGCGGTGGGGTCAGTGGCCAAGAGCACCGTGTAGACGTCATGCTCGAAGACTTGGACAGACTCCGGCTCCCCGCTCATCCACGTGATCTCGTCTGCTGCCACGGCGACGGGGCGAACGGCGGCAACCATGCGCTCAAGGACGTCGCCGCCGCGTCCGACGGAGAGGAAGTGCCCGGGGGTGAGCCGGCTGGTGGGCAAGTGCAGCAGCATCGCGTTCGGACCACTCGCGAGGTTGACGGCGGTGTTCTGGTAGCCCAGGACATGTATGAGGCCGTGCAGGGGGTGGTGCTGCCGACCGCAGTACACAATCGTGCCGGAGAACGCGGCCTCACTGGTCGAGATACACATGTCGGCAAGGTAGCGCCCCCGTACGTGTGGGAAGCGGGAGGGTCTACACGACGTCGGCGCTCAGTCGCACACAGATCGCGACGGACTGCTGATCGCCTTCACGGGATCCGTGCCTGAACCCCGAAAAGTGACCCTCGGCGAGTCTCGGAGACTTGACCCCCGAAGTGATTGGTCGAGCGCCTGACTGTTCGACGTGGCTGTCAGACGCGGATGTGAGAATCGGCAGTATGCCGTTGTGTGACTACTTCTCCGCCGCTGGCGACCAGGCCGCCGTCTCGGTTCTCCGGACTCTGGGAGGCCCAGGGCCGGCTGGCCTGGACGCGGTCTTTCTCAAGAACATTGACCCGGTCGTCTCGGTTGCCCGGCTCGAAGCGGTCATGACCGGCTGCGGTTTCGAGGAGGCCAGCGAGCGTCCGCGGTCCGGGCAACTGCTGTCCTCCCCGGAGTGCGAGCCCTTCGTCGTCAGCGTGTCGGACTCCCTGGCAGACGCCCTTGCCGCGGCATCGCCGGAAGACCTTGTCCGGTTCGCCGAACCGTGGGCGAGGACGGACGAACTCCGGCAACTCGGGATCAGCGCTGAGGACACGCTCGATGTCCTGGAGGCTCTGGCCGGCCTGGCCCAGCGTGCGCGGGCTTCCGATCAGCGGCTGTACTGCTGGTGGGCGCTGTGATGTGCCGGTGTCCGGCGCCGTTGTCCTTGTTCAGCAGTTCACGTCGCCGGCGGGTGCGGTGGGAGTCGCCGCAGGTGAAGATGTCCACGCTCGCAGCGTTGTGCACCGCACTGGAGTGCACCCCGACCGACCCTTCATCGCCTCCGAGAATCTGGCCGCGCGGCTCACCGAGCCGGTGCCCTGGCTGGGTGACTTCGCCGGCCATCTCGCCGAACGGCACTGCGCGAGTCGCGCCTGCACCATGACGCCGCCGACGCCGCATCGAGGACACCCCGCTCCCACTGCGGCCGCAGCTGCAGGCGTTCACCGAGTCCATGCTGCGAGCACGCGAGCGCGCCCTCAAGGCCAGCACCCTGCCTCGCACGGACAGCACCATCGAGGCGTCCCTGGCCATCGTCCGTGACCTCGCCCGCTTCCTGACCGGCACGCGCAACAAGCAGGAGTGGGCCCTGACCGATCTGCACGACGTCGAGGCCTTCCTGGCGACCATGCCCAAGGCCCGGCAACGCCGACTGACCGTGCTGCGGCATTACTTCCGCTTCGCCCGCTCCCGCAAGGTCGTGCTCATCGACACCACCCGGGGAGTGAAGGCCAAAGGACCGTCAGGGTTCAGCGGCACCAGTGTCGCCGTCGGGCAGCAGCGGCAGCCGTTCCGCCACTGGACCACCGGCGCCGACGCGCACCCGCACGAGGCACTGCTCGGAGTCCTGGCGCTCCTCCACGCGGCCTCCAGCAGCGAGGTCCGGCTCCTGCGCGTGGACGACCTTGCCTCCAGGGCGAGGGCTGGCCGCGGCCAGGCCCCGCCAGCCCGGCACCGCGACCAGGTCGTTCCATCGGCTGATCGTCCTGAGTGCGGAGAAGGTGAAGCCCCTGGTGCAGGCCTCGGCAAGGCGTCACGAGGCCGCCGGCGCGCAAGCGGCCGAGAGATGGCAATACGCATCCATATCGCTGCAGTGCGTCACCATCATCAGGGCCCCCGACTTCCTCCCGCACCGTCAAGCACGTGACTGGCAAAATGCCAATTTCCTTGCCTCACATGTGCCGTGCACGCGCCGCAGCTAAGCTGACGGAGCGACAGATTCGCTTAGAGCTTCACGGAGGGAACGATGGCACCGGCTGTCCCCCAACAACCCCTCGCTGCACGCGGCAAGTTCGGTGCCGACCTGCGGCGTCGGCGCGAAGCCGCAGGCTGGACGGCCGAAGAGGTCGGCGGCCGGATCGGGTGCAGCACTTCCAAGATCACGCGGGTCGAGACCGGCAAGCGCAGTGCCACCCCGGCCGACTTCGAGGCCCTCATGGACCTCTTCGAAGTCTCCGATCCCGACCGGGACCACCTGGAGGTGCTCTTCCGTCGAGGACGGACCCGTACGGCCATGTGGTGGGACGCCTATGCGGACGTCCTCAGCAGCAGGTACACGGAGTTCATCTCCTACGAGCACGAGGCCGCCTCCGCGGCCGAGTACCAGCTCGCGTACATACCTGCTCTGCTACAGACCGAGGCCTATGCCCGCGCCGTCACCGAGGTCGGATTCGCGGCGCTCGGCCCGGACCAGGTCGACAGCCTGGTCGAGGTCAAGAACATGAGGCAGCGTCGCCTGCGCGACGAGGTCCCCCTTCGCCTGACGGCCGTCATCACCCAGGCGGCATTGGAATTCGAGGTAGGAGGGCCTGCAGTCCAGGCAGCGCAGCTCCGCCATCTCCAGGACGTCTGCCGCCTGGGAACCGTGGATCTTCGGGTCGTCCCGTTCGACCGAGGGGCCGAAGGCACGTTGACCGGCGCGTTCACGCTGTTTCAGGGCAACGGCCAGGATGCGCCGGACACCGCCTTCGCCGAGGCTGTCACGGGGACGATCGTGGTTGACGACGCACTCGGACTTCGGCGCCTCGCCCGGCTCCACTCCTACCTCCTGCGCGCCGCCCTTGGCCCCCGGGAGTCGCTGGCGCTCATCGAGCAGACCGAGAGAAGACTGACCGCATCATGATCGACACAAACGACATCTACGCCGTGCCGCTCGACAACGTGCTCTGGCACAAGAGCAGTTACACGGCGAACAACAGCAACTGCGTCGAGGTGGCGGCCGTGCCGGGGGTGCCGGCCCTCGCCATCCGTGACTCGAAGAACCCGGAGATCCCGGCGCTCCGATCCGGTGCCGGTCAGGTGCGTTCGTTCCTCAGCGCCCTCGCGGCCGACGCCCTGGTCGAAGCGTGACGACGTACGTGCCGGCCGCCAAGGCCGACCTCTACGCACTCGACCTCCGCACAGTCCGGTGGATGGCAGCCCCGGACAGCGATCCCGCGGACCGCCTGGAGGTCGCGTACCTTCCGGGCGGCGCCACCGCGCTTCGGCACTCGGCCACGGCGGAGGTTCTCTTCTTCACCTCGGCGGAGTGGGTCGCCTTCGTTCGAGGATGCCGGGACGGCGAGTTCGAGCCGGACATCGACGAGGCCGAGCGCCGGGCCGTCCGACGTTGACGACGCCGATGGATCCATTGCGGCAGATGTGTGGAGCCGCTGGTTCCCGGTCCAGGTAAGAGATCTTCCCCGGGATGGGGACAACGCGATTGTCCCCATCCCGGGTCGGGAGGCCAATGTGGCGGCACGACCCAACACACTGCGTCCGGAGCGTTCGCCCGAGGAGTGGCTGGGCAACGAGATCCGGCAGTGGCGCATGCTGAGGGGCTTCGGGCAGGACGAGCTCGGCGCCTTGGTGCACCTCAGCGGTGATCTGATCGGCAAGATGGAACGCGGTGAACGCAGGTGCCTGCCGCACCACGCCGAGGCCCTCGACATCACGCTGGACACCGGCGGAGCGCTCACCCGCAGCCTCGTACTGGTGGACATGCGAGCAGATCTTCGTGGCGGGGGCGACTCCGCCGCCACGACCACTCGGGCGGCCGTTCCCTCCCCCGTGTCCCCGGACAGCCTGAGCCTGGTCACGGCCCCGATCATCCCCGTCGGCTCGGAACCGGGCCCGTCGGTGCGTCCGGGGGACGTCGCCCACGTCAAGTCTGCTGCCGCCGCCCTGCGCAGTTGGGACAACCTGCACGGCGGAGGCGGCCTCGTACGGGAGACGGCCGTCGCGCAGCTTCGGTGGACCAGAGCACTGACCGAGGCTCCGTGCAGCAGTCCGCTACGACCGGAGTTGCTCACTGCGGCAAGCCGTCTCGCCTCGGCCGCAGGCGCCGTTCTGCACGACGCGGGCGAGTTCACCGAGGCCGGCCGACACCTACGATGGGCGACCGACCTGGCGGAGGAGGCCGGCGACTGGTCCGCACGCGCGGTCTCGTACAATCTCCGCTCCCGGCTGGCCACTTGGTGCGAACACTACGACGACGGTGTGACCCTGGCCGAGCTGGGCCTCGTTCGCTCCGACCGGCTCTCCCCCGCCGAACGCGCCATGCTGCACAACGCCGCAGCGCGAGGACACGCCAAGCTGGGCAACCGCCAGGCGGCACTGACTGCCATCGGACGGTCCGACGAAGCGTACGCCCGGCTCCAGGCCACCGAGGAGTCGGGCTGGATGACCTACTACGACGAAGCCCAGCACCATGGCGACAGCGGTCACGCCGTCTACGACCTCGCACTCGCGGGTAACACCGTCGACGACGCGCTCGACCGGCTCAGGACCGCCGTCGACGGGCACTCCCAACCGTTCACCCGGTCCAGGACATTCAGCCGCACCAAGCTGGCCGGTCTGCTGCTGGTCATGGGGTACCCCGACGCCGCGCTTCCGGAGGCCGAGCGGGCCGTGGCCGAAGCCTCCCAACTCCGTTCACACCGAGCTGTGCGGGACCTCCAGGATCTGGCGAAGCTTGCGCTTCGGTACGAACAGCACTCCAGGCTCCAGAGCCTGCGCCTCCGGATCGCCACTACGGTAGGCGAGTGACCACTGCCAGGGACTCCCACGCCGTCCTGCTCAGCGCATGTGCCGATGCCGGTCTGTCCACCGACGGTGCCGAGCTCATCAGGCTGGGCGAGAACGCGTTGTGGCGTCTCCCTGGCGGTGTGGTGGCCCGCATCGCCCGCCCCGGCCAGTGGTCTGCGGCAGTGCAGGAGATCGCGATAGCCCGGTGGCTCCACGAGTGCGGCCTGCCGGTCGTCCGTCCGGTGGAGGCGTTCTCCGGCCCGATCCCCGTCGGCGACCGTCCTGTCACCTTCTGGCACGAGCTGCCGCCCCACCGACCGGGCACTGGCGCCGACATGGCGCCCCTTCTCCGCAGGCTGCACGATCTGCCGGTGCCCGAGCACATCGACCTCGGTGTTCTCGATCCACTCGTCCGGCTCGCGGAACGGATCGACGAAGCAGTCACCCTCGACGAACACCAGCGGCGCTGGTTGCGGGGGTACCTCGCCGACCTACAGGCCGCATGGGACGAGCTCCCCGTCGGACGGCCGCTCTGCGTGGTCCACGGAGACGCCTGGGGCGGCAACACCGCGGTCACTCCGACCACCACCTACCTGCTCGACTTCGAGCGTTCCTCCCGAGGCCGGCGCGAGTACGACCTCGCGACGATGGCGGCCGGCTTCACGAGCTTCGGCAGCGTGACGGAAGAGCAGTACAAGGCGATCTGCACCGCCTACGGTGCCGATGTCACGGAATGGCCGAGCTATCCGGTCCTGCGAAACATCCGCGAGTTGCGCGTCACCTGCTTCGCCCTTCAGCTCGCCGCGGCCGACCCCGCCAGGCATCGCGCCCAGGCCCACTACCGCCTCGCCTGTATTCAAGGCCTGGAAGGCGCCCGGCCATGGGGCTGGACCGTCATCTGACCTCGCAGCCATCCGAAACGGGTTCCGGCCGCACCAGGGCCCGCCGCTTTGCCGACAAGGCTGAAGCCGCACCTCACCGACGCCGGCTCGCACAGGTCTTGGATACTGCCCGGCCCCGTCGATGGGGACAGCTGGAGTATTCCACGGTTGTCCCCATCCACCCCCTCCCGCTCGCACCACACCCTTGGCCACTCTGAACGTGTTGGAGACGCCACCCCGGCGATCCACTCGGGTCCCAGCCGATCCTCGCGCTTCGGCCCCTCCTCTCCTGCGTTCGTTCTGGCCAAGGAGGCTCATGTGTTGCGCCACCCGCAGTTCCTGAAGGACTTGGTCACCGGCACCGCCGGCACCATCTCCGCCATCCACGTCAGCCCCGAGGGACTGCTCCTCGGCAGTTCACCCGGGGTCGACAAGGACGAGGCCGACCACTGGGCGGCCGTGATGGCGGCGCTTCAGGCCGTGAGCAACCGCGGCACCGAGATCATCGGCCGTTGTACCGCCGGGTCCGGCCTGTGGGGTCACAGCGTGATCGAGGACCGATCCGGGCGCACGCTGATTCTCGTCGGCGCCAACGACGACTCGATGCTCGCCGTGGTGTGCGGGAGGAACGCCCAGCTGGGCGACATCGCCGCCCGGCTCGTCGAACTCGCGGACAGCACCGTCGCCGTGGGGGCTGCGGCGTGAACCCGATCCCGGTCACGGGCACCGGCCGTCCCCGGCGCCCGTTGCCGTTGCCCGATGTCCTCGGCACCGTGCACATCCCCGACCCGCTCAGCCCCGGCATGGCCGGACTGGCCTCCTACCTCACCCGGCGCCACGCCAGGGTCACCATCTCGCCCGAACAGGTGGGCCTCCGTCCCGAGTTGGTCGAGCGGTTCGAGCGTGACGGGGCTGTTCTCCGCGTGGCCGCCCCCGGTTCAGCCTCGCTGGTCTGGGGCGGCGACAACACCGTGACCCACGGCGTCACCAGCCACATCGCCGACCATGGTCTGCCCATGATGGGCTACGCGCGGGCCGTCGAGCTGCTGGCCGGCACAGCGCCGATCACGGTCGCCGTCGCGGGTAGCCATTCGACCACCATGGCTGCCGCCGCGCTCACCTGCGCGCTCGTCAGCCGCGATCCCGGGTGGATCCTCGCCGAGGCTCCGAGGGGTGACTCCACTGGTTACGACGGCGGAGGAGATGTCCTGGTGGTGGACCTCTGCCCGGACGGCTCCAGCCACGAGACCTCGCCGCCCGGTTGGCGCTTCCGCACCCTCGGCGAAGGACTGAGCCCAACGGTGACACTGGTCACCGCCGTGGATGCGGCGCCGCCGGCCTTCTGGAACCAGGCGGAGGCGTTGGACCAGATGGAGGCCCTCGCCAGGCGGAGCGACACCGTGGTGGTGTGGGCCGCCCAGCCCGGTTGCCAGGAGCTTGCGGACCGACTCCACCGGCGCCCCGGACCGAGGGTGGTGACCATGGGCCGTGGCACCGACATGGACGTGCGGGTCCTCGGGAAGTTCTGGACCGGGGACCACCACCGCGTCACCGTCCAGGCCGACGGCAGGCAGTACACGTTCACCGTGCCGGTCGCCGGAAGCGACAACGCCATGGCCGTGGCGACGGCGTGGGCTGCCGGCTGGGCACTCGGCGTTCCCGGCCACGAACTGGTGGACGGGCTGCGCGCGTTCGCGGGCGTCGAACGGTCGTTGACCCGGCTCGGCTCGAACGGCGGCATCGATGTCGTCGAGTCCAGGGCTGTGCACCCGAGGGAGATCGCTGCCGACCTCCAGGGCGCCCGGATGCTCACCGAGGGCGCGGTGGTGGCCGTGTACGAGCCCTCCGGGCACCTGCGGTCGAACGCCCTCTCCGGTCTGATCGCCGAGGCCCTGGGCTCCGCCGACCGAACCGTGCTGCTCCCCGTCCACTCGACCTTCCCCAGCGGTCAGAACCACGCCGACGGAAGCGAATCCATCCTCGACGCCGGCTCCACCGGCACGGTGATCCGCTTCCAGCCGGACCTGCACCGGCAGGGCCCCGAGCGCCTGGTTGCCTCCCTCGTTCAGCAGGGTGACCTGATCCTGACGATCGGATCCCACGCCGCCCGGCGGATCGGCCCCTCCCTGCTGGCCGCTCTCGACCGACCGAAGCCCTGTCGATAGCCACCTACCCCCGTCACGACCCTGCCCTGTTGGAGGTCCGCCATGCCCTCGCCCGGTCCCGCCAGGCCCGATCTGTCCGACGCCGACGTCCTCCTCCTGCAGCAGGTGGCACGTGGTGCCCTGCACGGCGCGACCAGCCGCGCCACCGGCATCGAGGAGGCCAAGGTCGGCACAGCCGTCATCGCCCTGGTGGCAAGGATCGGTGCGCGGTCGCGCTTCCACGCCACCGCGTTGGGCGCGGGTTGGGGGCTGGTGCGGGACGTACATGTGGTGAACCCCACCGGCAAGGCGCTGTCGGCACGGCATGTCGAGGTACTGGCCGGCCTGGTGTCCGGTGAGGACGCGGCCGCCACCGCTCGACGCCTGGGGCTGACGGTGAACACGGTGAAGACCTATATCCAGACGATCCTGCGGAGACTCGGGGTTCGCTCCCGGGAGCAGGCGAGCGCGGCGGCCGTCCTGGCCGATCTGGTACCGCTCCGTGCTCTGGGGGCCGGTTGGCCGGACGTGAAGCTCAGTGAGCTCCGGCAAACGGCGGAGGCACGCTGATGCCGCACCGCATCCGGCCGTCCGGCGAAGGCCCCGGCATGCCGCTGACTCCCGTGGCCAGGAGCAATCGGTTGACGGAGGCGAAGGTTCCGCCCATGGCGCTGACCGTACAGCAGATCGCGGTCCTCGACAGGGCCGGCCTCGGGATGACCAACTCGGCGATCGGCGCGGCGATGAACCTGCGTGTCGACACCGTCAAGGGCTATCTGCGCCAGGCGTACGACCGGCTGGAGACGACGAACCGGGTCCACGCCTTCGCTCAGGCGTGGCGGTACGGTCTGCTCCCCCGTTCGACCGCCACGGGTCCCGCTCCGATGCTGTCGGACGAGCAGAAGTTGATCCTGCGGATCTGGGGGCAGGGTGGGAACCGCCGCGACATCGCCCGCGCGCTGGAGGTCCGGGAGGGCGCGGCGGAGTTCTACGAGGAGGCCGTGCTGGCCGCGCTTGGTACCGGCAAGCGCATTGTCGCCGTCCGCCGGGCGTTCGAGCACCGACTGATCGATCCGGCCGGGGACACTCTGGCCGACCTCACCACACCCATGGCGGCCGATTCGGGCCAGGGCCGCACCCTGCACCACCGACCGAGAGGAGGGACCGGTACGGACGGACCCGTAAACGAGACGCAAGCTGAACCCGAACGCACTGATCAGCTGGACCGCGCGGTCGCGCTGCTGCACTCCGCGCACGGTCTGGCCGTGCACCTCGGCGCACTGGCCGGCCTGCCGGAGGTGCCCTCACTGGCAGGAGTCCTGGCCGGGGCCCCGCCCCGCAGAGCGGCGCCGACCGTCGTACGGTTGGTGCACCAGGCGCTGGCCCTCGGTGTACCGTGCGCCCTGCTGCTCCCGGCGTCGGCGGTCGATTCCGACCGTGCGGTCGGCGCGGTAGGTCTGGAAGCGGCTTGGTCGTGCGCCGTCCGCCAGGGTGCGTACGACGGCACCGTCGCCTATCTGGAAGCAGCCCGCCTGCTAGGGACACCGGTGGACGAGATTCTGGTCGTGTGCACCGCCGACCAGGCGTCCGTCGCGGCAGGAGCCGGGTTCCGCCGGATCCTGACCACCACGAGCATCGTGCCGGGCCTCGGGTCCCGGCGTGCCCCGCGGCCCGAGTTGAACGCGCTGGAACGCCGGATCGCCGAATTGGCCGCCCAGGGGCAGAGCATCGCGGAGATCGGCGACCGGGTCCATGCCGGGGAGTACCTGGTGCGGACCCGCCTGGCGGACCTGCGCCGGCGCACCGGAGCCATCGACGACGCGCACTTGGTCGCCCGTCTGATCACGGCGGAGGTGATCGGCACCAACCGGCTGCGCGCCGATCTGCCCGAGCACGTGCCCGAGCTGGATCAGGCGGGGCGGGCCGTGGCCGCGCTGATCTGTACCGGGACGCTGAGCGAGGCCGGGGCGAACGCCGTCGGGCTGAGCCTGCCCACGGCTCGTGCGGTCGAAGGCCGAATCGTCCGGGCGCTCTCCCGGCGCGGGAGCCGCACCCATGCCGCAGCCGTCGCCGTACTCACCGGGATCGTCACCCTGCCCCCGGCGCACCCCACCCACTACCTGGAACCGCTGAGCGCCGCCCACCCGGCCGTCCCGGAGCGTTCAGTCCAGATCTCAGGGATGTGACTTCGCCGTGTTCATCACCGCCCCGCTGTCGGGCCGGACATCAGGCCGCTATCTCGGCCCGCAGCCGTGCCAAGGCATCGCCCGCACGGTCCCGGACCTCGGGCAGGTGACGGCCGGCACGCACGACGCGCTGGAGCTGGTGCGGCAGACGGTGGAGGGTCGCCCCGTCCACCGCCGCGCCGAGTTGCCGCGCCGCGGCAGTCGGGTCCCCTTTCCTCAGCAGCACCTCGCCGGCGGTGATCGCTGCGATGATCCGCCACTGGGAGGTCGCCGCGAGTCCGCCGACCGGTTCCTGGTCGAGGTGTCGGACCGCTTCCGCGACCCGGCCGGTGCCCATGAGGCCCCGAAGGCGGACCTCGTGAAGGGTGAACTCGGAGAACAGGGCGGTGGGCGTCGCCTCGCCCAGGAGGCGCCGGCCTTCCTCGATCGCGGTGTCGAAGACGGCGGTGTTCCCTGCGGCTCCGGCAGCGCGGGCGAGCAGGACGACGGCCTCGGCGCGTTCGGTGGCGGTGCGGGCGGTGTCGCGGGCCCGCCCGAGCCGGTCCAGGGCGCGCAGGTGCAGTCCGGCCTTGCGCAGCTCGTTGCCGTGGTGGCGCAGGGCATTGGCGTGCAGGCCGGGGTCTCCCAGGCGCCGGGCGACGTTCAAACCCTTGCCGGTCCAGCGGGCGGCGGTGGCCAGGCGCTCCTCCGGCAGGACGTGGCCGAGGGCGACGCCGAGGCCGACGCGGGCCCGGGCGAGCAGACGCAGGATGTCGAGGTCGGCGTGTCCGTCAGCGGTGCGGGCCTCCAGACGGGCGACCAGCGGCCACAGCTCGGCGACGGCGGTGGTGGCCTGGCCGGCCTGGCGGGCGATCTCGGCCAGGCGCAGCACGGAGTCGGCGAGCTGGATCACGAGTTGGTGGTCCGCATCGGTGTCGTCGGTGATGCCGAGGCAGTGCGGTGGGAGGCCGAGGCGTTCGGCGAGGTGGCGCAGGGCACCGATGTCGGTGATCGTGCGCGAGCCGGTCTCGATGCGGGAGACGTAGCTGGTGGAGTAGCCGAGGAGGTCGGCGAGTTCCTGTTGCGGCAGGCCGTGGAGTTCGCGGTAGAGCTGGAGGATCTCGGGCAGGGCGCGGCGGCGCAGGATGTCCTGGGCTCTGGGGGTGGTCCAGTGCCAGCGGATGCCGCCGTGGGGGCCGGTCCGGGTCACCGGTCAGGCCTGGTGGTGCAGTTCGTACCAGCGGGTGATGGAGTCCTTGTAGCCCTGCGGCATGGCCAGGCCGGGCACCTCGTCGCGGTGGAAGAGGCCCGCTTCCTTGTGTTCGTGGCTGACGACCGGGGCGCGGTGGGCGTCGGTGGCGGTGCAGCCGTAGGTGACGATGAAGACCTGGCGCCCGGGGATCGGCTCGTACATCCACACGTCCAGCAGGGGGCCGGCGGTCGCCGTCCAGCCGCTCTCCTCGTGGATCTCGGTGACGACCCGCTCTTCGGGGGCCTCGGTGCCCTCCAGCTTCCCACCGGGCAGCTCCCACTCCTGGCGCTCGTTCTTCAGCAGCAGCACCCGCTGCCGCGGGTCGAGCACGACGCCCTTGACGGAGATCGGGAAGGCCTTTGGCACGTAGGGCAGTTCTGTTTCGGTCATCGCTTCTTCCGGGGCGCGTGGGCGGTCACGGGCGTGTCGAAGGTAGCAGTTGCGAACCCACGCGATGCCCCGCAGCCGGGTAATCAGGCTTTGACAATCTGTCACTTTCCATTCGGTGGCCGGGGCGTGGAGAGTGTGCCGCCTCCCACCCGATCGGTCCCACGAGGGAGCTTCACCATGCCGTCGTTCGACACCAGTGGCACCGGCAGCGACGACTTCACCGCGGGCGGGCTGGACGGAACGGTGCGTGTGCAGGCCGGTGAGGCGTTGCGCGAGGACGGCCTGCTGAGGCTCGCCAGGCTGGGCGGGCGCGACGATGTGCTCCTCGCGGCCGGCCGGTTGATGTCCTCGTTGCGGCAGCACCGGGATGCCGACCCGGACGGTCTCACCGTGATCCGCGACACCGGTCGCCACAGCGGGCGGCCGGGCTTCGCGGGCCTGGGGCGCGGCGCGCTGGCCCTGCACACCGAGTGCGCGCAGCAATCGGATCCGCCGCGTCTGCTCCTGCTGGCGTGCGCGCGGGCCGGCGACAACGGCGGTGAGACCCTGTTGGTGGACGGCCGGGCCGTCCTCGCCGAGCTGGCCGTGCAGCACCCCGCCGCCATCGAGGCATTCTCCGCGGAGCGAGCCGCCTACTTCGGCGGGTCGAGTGGCCACTTCGCCCCGGTGTTCCAGCAGCTGCCCGCCGGACGGTGGCAGCTGCGGCTGCGCCAGGACGACCTGGCCCGGTTCTCGCCCGACGCCCAGGCGCACCTGCCCGCCCTGCGCCAGGCCATCGACCGCAACACCCAGCGGCTTCGGCTGGCCCCTGGACAGGGCGTCGTACTGGACAACCATCGTTTGCTGCACGGCCGCACCGGCTTCTCGGGTGAGCGGCTGATACTGCGGGCACTGGGCGATCCGCACCCTGCACTCGGTCTCGGGCCCGGATTCCCCCGTTCCTGATGCCTTGGCAGCCTCCCCTCACGAGGACCCGCAGGAGGCTCCGCGGAATCGCTCACCCTCGAAGGGCAGCCGTCCCTCGACCCGCGGCATTGCCGCCCCACCGACTCCTGGTGACGCGGGGGGCATACGCGCCCCGGCTCCAGGCCCCGCAAGGGAAACCCTCAAGGAGGAGCCATCATGGCTCAGATGATCCCGGCCGAAACCAAGGCCACCACGGCCGTCGTCAGCGGCGACGAGTTCGACCTCGACGTGCGCACCGTCGAGACCGCCGACGCGGCCAGCCTGCAGGTCCTCACCGACGACGGCTGCGGCTCCACCTGCGGCGCCTGCACCACCGGCGTGCACTGACGCTCCCGGGTGGTTCCCCGGGGCCTGCTCCCGGGGAACCACCCGCCCTCCCCCGTCTCCGTCTCCGAGTCCGGAGGTCCGCAGCGATGCGCACACCTGCTCCCAAAGCCGTCTACCGCGCCGCCGACGCGGCTCTCGTACGCGCCGTCGCCCATCCCGACCTGCCGGTGCCGGCGTGGCCCGACCTCTCGACCACCGGACCAGCCGCAGCCCTCCACCAGGCACAGTGGCTGCGCGCTCTGTGGGCCGACGCCCACCTCGCCCAAGCCCTCGAACTGGCCGGCCCGACCCTCGCGGATCGCATCGCCCAGCTGATCGACAGCCCCCAGCCCAACCCGCGCGAAGTTCGGCGCGCCGCGCTCTCCACCGCCCGCTACCTCCTGCGCGCGGCCGGCCGCGCCACCCCGTTCGGACGCTTCGCGGGCGTACAGGCGGCATCGTTCGGGCCGTCCTGCGTCGTGCGGTGGGGCGCCGGACACCATGTTGTCACCAGTGTCTCGGAGTCCGTGATCGCCCAGGCTGCCGGCCTGCTGGAGTGCCGTCCCGCCGTGCTGGCACTCCTGGACGTGACGGCGAACAACACCGTCCAAGTGCGGGGCGATCGCCTCGTCGTCCCCCACCGAGCGATCCCCCGGGCCGACGGCAGCACGGCCGCGGCCGAGACGACCCTGCGTCGCACCCTCCCCGTCGCCTTCGCCCTTGGCCTCGCTCGCCTTCCGATCCGCTTCCGAGATCTGGTCGACAACGTCCGCGCCGAGTTCCCCACCGCAACCGTCGAACAGGTCACCGGCATCCTGTCCGAACTCGTCGCCCAACGTGTGCTCATCACGAACCTGCACGCTCCGGCGACCGACCCTGACCCGCTCCGGCACCTCCTCACGGTCTTGTCGAAGATCAGCGCCGAGCACATCCCCGAGGCAGCCGAGATCCTGACGGACCTCCGGACCGCCGGCAGCCGTCGTCCGGTGCCCGCCGTCGACCTTCGGCTGGACGCCGACCTGGTCCTCCCCCGCTCGGTGGCCGACGAGGCCGCCCGAGCCGCCCACCTGCTGGACCGGCTCAGTGCCGCACCCAACGGCACCACGGCGTGGCGCGCCTACCACCAGCGCTTCTACGAGCGCTACGGCCGCGGCGCGCTGGTGCCGTTGCTGGACATGGTGGCCGACAGTGGAATCGGCTGGCCCGACGGCTATCCAGGCGCCCGGCCGGCCGAACCGGCGCGTTTCGACGAGCGCGACGAGTTGCTCGCCGCCCTCGCCCAGCGGGCCACGCTCGACGGCGAGCGCGAGGTCGTCCTCGACGAAGCGCTGTTGGCCTCCCTCCAGCAGGGCCCGGAGGAGCCCCGCGTTCCTCCGCACCTTGAGGTCATCGTCCGCGTCCACGCCCGCAGTCAAGAGCGGCTCGACCGGGGCGAGTTCCGGTTGGAGGTGGTCGCGGCGTCCCGGGCCGCCGGCGTCTCGGTCGGCCGTTTCCTCCACCTCCTCGAACCCGAGAACCGGACTGCCTTCACCGACCTGCTGGCGGACCTCCCGACGATGGACGAGCACGCCGTCACCGCCCAGCTGTCGTTCCCACCGCTGGACCCCGCCAGCGGGCACGTCACCCGCAGCCTGCCGACGGGTCGGCTGGTGATCAGCCTCGCCGAACACCGCCCTGCCACCGACCGCGCTCTCGGCCCCGAGGACCTGGCGGTGGGCTGCGACGGACGGCGCATGTACCTGGCGGCACCGACGCTCGGCGTCCGGATCGAGGCCACCGCCACCCACGCCCTCAACCTCCGCCACCACACCCCGCCGCTCGCCCGGCTGATCACCGAGCTGTCCCGCGCCCAGGCCGCACAGGTCACCCGCTTCGACTGGGGCTCGCTCCATGCGCTGCCCTTCCGCCCCCGGCTGCGGCACCGGCGCGTCATCCTCTCCCCCGCCACCTGGCGCCTCACCGCGGCCGAACTTCCCTCCGGCGACGCCTCGCAGCGGCGGTGGGACGAGGCCCTGACGGCGTGGTCGACGCGGCACCGCGCGCCACGGCACGTGCTGCTCGCCGCCGACAGCCAGGGCCTTCCCCTCGACCTCGACCATCTGGGCCACCGGGCCCTGCTCCGCGACCACCTCCGTTCCGCCCCGCACGCTGTCCTCGTCGAGGAACCCGACCCGGCCGACCTCGGCTGGGCCGACGGCCGGGCCCACGAGATCGTCGTCCCGGTCACCGCCACCCGGGCCCCGGCATGGCCACGCCTGCCCAAGCCCACCCCACACCGGATCCTGCAGCGAGGCCACGGCGACGCCCCGGGCACCTCCCGCGTGCTCCTCGCCTCCCTCTACGGCGCCCTGGACCGCCAGGACACCGTCCTCGCCCGACACCTACCCGGCCTCCTGGACAGACTCGGCAGTCCGAAGTGGTGGTTCGTCCGCTTCCGCGACCCGCGCAACCATCTGCGGCTGCGCATCGCCCTTCCCGAACCGGGTGTCTTCGGCCCCGCCGCCACCGTGATCAGCGCCTGGACCGCCGAACTCCACCAGGCCGGCCTGCTGTCCGAGGTCGTCTACCCCACCTCCTACACCGAGACCGGGCGCTGGGGTGAGGGACCGGCACGGGCAGCGGCGGAAGAAGTCTTCCGCACCGACTCCGCCGCCGTCCTCGCCCAGCTGTCCCAGACCGTGCTGCCCGGTCGGCAGGCGGTGCTCGCCGCCCACGCGGTCGCCATCACCGCAGGGTTCGCCGGCTCGACCACCGCTGGACTGCGCTGGCTCGTTGACAACGTCCCTGCTCAGGCGCCGGTCCCCGTGCCAAGGCACGTCTTCCGTGGAACCGTGCGCCTGGCCGACCCCGCCCGTGGCTGGGCGGCGCTGCGTGCCGAACCCGGCGGTGCCGCGATCGTGGACGCCTGGTCCGCCCGCCACCGGGCCCTCGGCACCTATCGACGGCACTTCCCCAGCCCGCACACCGACGGCGTGCAGGCGGACGACGTGCTCGGCTCGCTGCTGCACTGCAGCTTCGTCCGCGCGCACCGCATCGACTTCGACGCCGAAGCCCAGGTTCTCTACCTGGCCCGTGCCACCGCCCTCGCCCGCCTCTCCCGGGACGGTGACCGGTGACCACCCCGCACCCCGCTATTCGGCTGTCCGACCGGATCGCCGAACTCCTCGCCGACCCCGAGGCCGTAGCGTCCGCCTGGTCGTCGCGCCCGCAGTGGCGCCAGTCCCTGGCCCACGGCGCACCCGGCATCGCCCTGCTCCACATCGAACGGGCCGCCACCGGCCGAGGCCCATGGGAACCGGTACGTACTTGGCTGGCCATGGCAGCAAAGGGTCCGGTGACCAGCGGCCCGGACAGCTACCTGCACTACGGTGCTCCGGCCTTCGCACACGCTCTCGCCTGCGCCGCGCAGGCACGGCCCGGCTCCTACAGCAGCGCCCTCGCCCGCCTGGACGGCGTCGTCGCCGGCGACGCCCTGCGCCGCTGCGATGAAGCCCTCGCCCGGAGCACCCGGGGCGACCTACCGGCGCTGGCCGAGTTCGACGCCATCCGCGGCCTGGCCGGAATCGGCGCGGTGCTTCTCCGCCGCGACCCGGCCGGCGAGGCGATCCACCGGGTCCTCGGCTACCTCGTCCGCCTCACGACCGACGTGAAGCTCAACGGCCAAGCGCTGCCCGGCTGGTGGAGCATGGACGGCCCCTCAGGCGCGCCGGACGCGCGATTCCCCAGCGGGCACGCCAACACCGGTGTGGCGCACGGCATCGCGGGCCCACTCGCACTGCTGGCTCTCGCACTGCGCCGCGGCATCGAGGTCGACGGCCAGCGCGAGGCGATCCGCGCCGTTCTGTCCTGGCTGGAGCGCTGGCGTGACGGCAATGCCTGGCCCTACTGGATCACACCCACACACCTGAATGACCTCAACCACAGGCCACTGACGCCGCAGCGGCCGAGCTGGTGCTACGGCACCGCAGGCGTCGCACGCGCCCGACAACTCGCTGCCCTCGCCCTCGGCGACCAGCATCTACGCCACGACGCCGAGCAAGCCCTCGCCACCACGCTGGCCGACCCGAAGGCGCTCGCCGCGACCACCGACCTGTCCGCCTGCCACGGCTACGCCGGGCTCGCCCACATCGCCCACCGCGCCGCCGACGACGCCCTCCCCCGCAACGCGGCCCGCCTGCGAACAGCCGCCGCACTGCTCCTCGATACCGCCCATCCGCCCCGCACAGACCCCGACGAACAGGCACACCACCTCCTGGCGACGGCAGGGCCTGGATTCCTGGAAGGCGCCGCCGGCACCGCCCTCGCCCTGCTCGCCCCCACCGCGGCCACCAGTCCCGCAACCAGCTGGGACGCCTGTCTCCTCACCACCTGACCAAGGACTCCTTCGATGACCACCGGCTGGATCCAGCACGACCTCACCTTCGCCGACCCCGGCACCGTCGAACAGATCGCCGCCCACCACCTGACCCCCGTCCTCGCCCACGCGCAGAACTCCGCTGTACTGGAGGGCTGGTGGTACATGCGCAAGAGCGGGCTGCGGCTGCGCTACCGCGCCGCCGCCCCCGTCCCCGTCGTCACCGCGCTCCTGGACACCCTCGTGGACGTCGGCCTCGTCTCGGGTTGGGTCACCGTGGTCTACGAGCCGGAGACCGAGGCGTTCGGCGGCCCCGAGGCCATGGAGATCGTCCATCGGTTCTTCCACACCGACAGCCGCCATCTGATGGCTCGTGCCGCCAAGCCCGACCCGTCCGCACTCGGCCGCACCGAGACCTTCGTCGTTCTCGTCTCCGCGATGCTCCGCTCCGCCGGCCTGGACTGGTACGAACAGGGCGACGTCTGGGCCAAGTTCGCCTCCGAGCGCCCCGCGCCGCCCGCCCTCGTCCCCGAACGGGCAACCGCCCTGACTACCGCGATGCGCCACCTGATGACCCTCGACACCCACCGACTCGCCTGCCCCGGTGAACCGCTCGCCGGACACACCGACTGGGTCGACGCCTTCGAGGAGGCTGGACAGGACCTCGTCCGTCTCGCACGGGACGGCCGCCTCACCCGGGGGCTGCGCGCCGTCCTCACCCACCTGATGATCTTCCACGCCAACCGCGCCGGCCTGCCGATCGATCACCAATCCGCTACCGCCGCACGCGCGTTGGACACCGTCTTCCACTCCAGCGAGGGTCCCGCACCCTCGCAGCCCACCATCCGCACAACCACTAGGGTCGCCCACGTGACTACTCTCAGCAACAACACTGCCACCCCCGTCGAGCAGCTGCGCGACAGCCTCACCGACCGACTGCTCGCCCAGGGCGCCATCCGCACCGACGCGGTCGAGGCCGCCTTCCGCACCGTCGCCCGCGAGCACTTCCTGCCCGGCTTCCCCCTGGAGGCCGCCTACGCAGACAACCCCACATACACCAAGACCGACGGCTCCGGCACCCAGATCAGCGCCGCCTCCCAGCCCGCCATCGTCGCCCTGATGCTGGAGCAGCTCGGCGCCCAGCCCGGCCAGCGCGTCTTCGAAGCCGGAGCCGGGACCGGAGTCAACGCCGCCTACCTGGCCACCATCGTCGGCCCCGACGGGCACGTGGTCGCCGTCGACGTGGACGACGACCTCGTCGACGACGCCCGCAAGCACCTCACGGACGCCGGAATCACCAACGTCGACGTAATCCTCGGTGACGGCGCCCACGGTCACCCCGACGCGGCCCCGTTCGACCGGCTGATCGCCACCGTGAGCACCAGCGAGATGCCCACCGCCTGGCTCCAGCAGATCAAGCCCAGCGGGCGGATCGTCCTGCCGCTGCGCCTGCGCGGCACCGCCTCGCGCACCATCGCCTTCGAGCGCGGCGACACCGGCTGGGTGTCGGTCGACGACCAACTCGCCGTCTTCATGCCGCTACGCGGCAGCATGGACGACGCCCGCCGCACCGTCGCCCTCACCCACGAGGGCGACGTCACCCTCCAGGTCCACAAGGACCAGACCGGCGCGGTCGACGCCGACCGGCTGCTCGGTGTCCTCGACACCGGGCGCCATGACGTCTGGACCGGCGTGACGATCCCGGCCGGCACCACCTACGAGTACCAGGACCTGTGGCTGGCCCTCACCCTCCCCAACTCCCTGATGCGGATGAGCGTCACCGGCAACGCCCGCGAACGCGGCATCGCCCCCATGTTCGGCTGGGGCGCCATGGCCACCGTGGACACTGGCTCCCTCGCCTATCTCACCCTGCGCCCCGGCGAGCCCGATGCCGACGGCCGCAAGACCTACGAGACCGGCGTCATCGGCCACGGCCCCACAGGCGCCGCCCTCGCCGACCTCGTCGCCGACCGGATCCGCACCTGGCACACCGCCTTCCGCGGCCGACCCCTGCGCTTCGAACTCCCCGAGACCCCCACCACCGGGGACCCGGCCGCCGGCCGCTTCGTCCTGGACCGCCCCCACCACCCGATCACCGTCGTCTGGGAGTAACCCCCGTGCACCCGACCGGACCGATCGCCCAGCGCTTCCCGCTGGTAGCACGCCACCGGCCCCCGTGCCTGCCCCTGACCGCCCGTGTCGGCCGGCTTTCGAAGCTGGCCGACACGGCCTCCCGGCAGGTCGACCCGAGCCTCGCGTCCACCGTCTTCAACCAGGCAGCCCTCCTGGCCTCCGACCTCGGCCTCCCCGACTACGCCCGCTCGCTGTGCCACCGCCACGCCGTCCTCTACCTCACCCGCGGCCCACTCCCCGCAACGGGCGCCATCCGCGGCCTGGAGCCCGTCGTCAACCTCGCCCGCCTCCACATCCGCGCCGGCCACCACCAGCGCGGCCACCAACTCCTCCTCGACCTCTACCACGCAGTCACCACCGCCACTGAAGCAACGTTCGACGGCATCACCGTGCCCGCCCGCCTCACCGAGACCGACGAACAGCACGCCGAAGTCATCGCGTGGCTGTGGCGCGTCGTCATCGCCGACGGCACCCGCGCCCTCACCTCCGCCGGCCGCTGGACGGACGCCCTGCGCCACATCGAGGCACACCACGGCATCGGCCGGCGCATCCTCGACGGCCGCCAGGTCGCCATCCTCGCCTCAATGACCAACAACGACCTGCCCGGCGCCCTCGCCCTGCTGGCCACCACCGAGCCGGGCGAGCCGTGGGAGGACGCCGTCACAGCTGTGCTCACCACGCTGTGCCGCCCGGGCGACCGGCACGCCGCCGAGACCGCGATCGACCACTGCCTCGCCTTCGAACCGGACGAAGGCCTGGCCGTCTTCACCACCCGCCTCGCCCTGACCGCCATCGACGCCGCCCCGGACACACCCGCCGCCCGAAACCTGATCAAGCAGCTGTCCAGCCACGCCGGTAGAACGGGCGACGGCTACGCACTGCGCGACCTTCTCACCCACCCTGGCGTCTGCGGCCGCCTGGACCCTGGCCGAACAGTCGAACTCGAACAGGCGCTCGCCACCTGCGCACTGGGCTCCGCTGCCCTGCCCAAACCCATCCATGACCGATTGGAGGACGCCCTCGCCGCCGGCCGGGAGGTGCTCGAAAACTTCCCGCTGGACCCAGGCTTCCCCGAAGCATGGTACCCATCCCATGGGCCAGGGTCCTCGCTGCCATCGCCTGCCGTCTCCATCCCGTCCAATGCTGACGATTTGCTGACCGCAGATGGTCCACTGGGGCTCTGACCTGGGAAGAAACGGCAAAGCCGTGATATGTGGTGGATCTTCTACCGCACAGGCGACGACGTACGGATCCGCCTCCTTCAACTACCGGACGGTGCCAAGCACGACAACGCCGGGACCGAGATCTGGTCGACCCGGCAGAGCGTCGACGTCGTGGCGCGAGCAGTGATCCGCTGCTTCGACGAAGTCGCCACGAAGTACGGCGAGAGCGGATATCGCGGCGAGTGGGGCGAGCACTTCCCCCGCACCGAGCTCGAAGCCCTGAGGTCGCTCTGGCGCACGCACCGGTCCGCCCCGGCAGCCTGAACCCCCGAACCCGTCGACATTCGGCGCTGCCGCGCACAGGTCGAGCGGAACATGTGCCCTTTTCCGAACGACCCGTTCGAGGCGATCGGAACTCCGCCGGTTCTCTTCGGCCTGTTCGAACGCCGCGAAGGCGTCGTTGAGTTCGTCGAGGGAGTCGACGCGTGGGACGGGGGTGAGGTGGTTGGGCCGCCAGTAGCCGACCTGGCCTTCGGTTCCGCCCTTCTCGTGGGCGCCGCGAAGTCCGGCTCGCAGTAGAACGGGGTGATCGAGCAGTGCCGGCGGAAGTCGTGCCGGCGCGGATGCTCCTCCCGCGACCTGCTCTCGCGGATCACCTGGTCACCGCGGGTGAGAGGTTGTCCTACCGTATCTGGCCTACGGGTATGCCGCCCAGCGTGCGGAACGCCTGGACGTGGCCGTCGGGGAAGGCCACCTGCCCTCCTGCCCGCACGAGGCCGGTGAAGACGGGCGTTTGATCAGCTCGTCGTCGTAGGTTGGCCGTCTCGGCGCAGAACCGTCGGGAGCAATTGGCCCACATCGGCGGCAACTTCATTCAGCAAGCCGGTTCCGAACACGCAGAGTGAGTGCTCCCATGGGTGGCCGAAGGTGCCGAACGTGAGGTCCTCGGCCAGGTAGACGGGGTAGTCGCCGTCCGGATAGGGACTGCGCGGCCACCCGGGCCGGAAGTTGCCGCCCAGTGCGTCGGGCAGGAACATGTCGGAGGCGGGAAGGTCGGGGCGCAGGCGGTAGCTGGTGTGCTGCCATTCCAGGACGAGCAACGCCGTTCCGGGCGGGGTGCAGGTGGCCAGACCGTCTTGGACGAGGCGAACCAGGTGATCGAGGTTCCGGTCACCGGGATCGTCGTGAAGTGCGTCCAGGCTCCAGGTCACCGACGGAACCGGCTCGGTGATCGCGGGGAAGGCATTCATGCTGGGCTTGAAGTCGAACCTCTCGTCGAAGCGGTCCCAGACTTCCCTGGACTCCCGGTCGGTCAAGCGGCGAAGCGCGTCGGTGCTCACGAGCAGAATCTACCTGTATGAATGTTGCAAGGTCGTGGTCGGCTCCAGCCGGATCCTCACGGTGACGGCGTTGCCGGATGCGGCACCGACCAAGGCGGCGAACCCGTCTTCCCGGTCAGGCGAAGGCCCTGACGAGGGGCCCGACGAAGGACCGGGCAGCCCCGCTCCCGACCACCTCTCGCGGCTATCCGCGGGCGCTCAACAACCTCGCGCTGCGGTCGCTCGCCGCCGCCGGGAACCTCGTCAACGAGGCCTCGACCCGCTCGACGGTCAGCGAGGTGACCGGCTGATCATCCACCTCCTCGGCCTCGACTCAACCAAGGGTCCTGCGACTCCCGGCCAGAGTGTCACCAGGTCGGGTGAGTTGGCCTGTGTCCGGCCCTCCGTCTCGGATCTCGGGTGGAATGATCCGGGCATGGTCAGCCCCGCCGAAGGAGAACTCGACCTCATGCACAAGATCGTTCGTTCTGCCGCACCCGCTATCACAGCAGTCCTGCCGGCAGCCGGCAGCGCGGGAGCCGCCCACGCAGTCGGCGAGTTCGAAGAAGGCGCGACCGTCGCCTCCGCCGGAAACGGCAGCACGATCCTCACGTCCTGCCAGTCAATCGACCGGCAAGGAACCCCAGGGCTGCTCGGCTCGCTCGGCCTCGGTTCCGAGAACCCGACCGCCGGCGTGACCTGCACACCCGCCGCCATCTCGAGCCACTGACTGAAGCAGCGGCACGCCACGCACCCCACGATGTCGGCACGGTGAAGAGCCACTACCGGCTGAACATCACCGCCCCCGCGAAGCAGGCACGGTCCGACATGCTCGACACCTGCGCGGCCAGTGGCGGTAGCCGTCTCCCCCGCCCATCCCGACCCGGTGGCCTCCACCCCGCCCACGAGGTGGAGACCATCCGGCCCGCCCGGCGCACAGGACGCGGAAGCGACGGCCCACCGCGCCACTTACCCCGAGTTCACGCCAATGGAGCGAAGATGAGCCACCAGAACCACAGGATCCCGCCCTCCGCGACCCGAGGACTCGGCCCCCACAGAGCGGCCGGCAACCTCCACCACGCAACGGCAGACATCCCGGACGGCACATACGTCACCGAACTGCGGACCACGTTCGTCGTCCCCTCCGTTCCCGAGGACACGAGCGATCACGACGTCTTCCTCTACCTCTGGCCCGGAACGGCCGCCGGCGGCGTCGGGTCCATCCTCCAGCCCGTCCTCGCCTTCCACGCCGGATACCCGAAGTGGTACCTCCACACCTACGCCATCTACGACGGCAAGGACCAGCACGGCCACGACATCCCCCACGCCCAGGGCACGGACTACGACGTCAACGTCGGAGACACGGTCACCGGCGTGGTCAGGCTCGAGGAGATCACGGACGACGGATACACCTACCGCGTCCTGTTCACCGACGGGGACGGCAAGGAGTACCCGTCCGAGACGGCCTGCGAGCAGACCTGGCCCCAGCCCGCCACCTACATCTGCCAGTACATCGAGCCCTGGGGAAACCCGACCACCGACCAGTACCCGGCCGAGGAGTACCTCAAGATGTACGACATCGAGCTCACCACGGACAAAGGCCGTGCCAAGTCGATCACCTGGACTCCCGGCGGGCCGAAGGTCAGGATCGTGGACGGCGATGTCTGGCTTCCGTACCGGACCTGACAGAACAGCACACAGGACGCAGGACGCACCGGCGGGACCCGGGACGGCGGGGCTGTGCGACGAGTCGTGGACAGGTGCCGGCGAGTCGGTGGCATCACGGCCTCCCGAGGGCGGATCACCTCCGGCTGCCGAAGGCGCCGGCCGGCTGGTGGCGGCCGGCGCCTTGTCGCTCACCTCGTCGACGGTTCGTGAGCAGCCCCGGTGTCAGGGTCGCTCGACGTTCCATCCGCTGTCCACGCCACCCCAGGACGAGTCGACAGCAGCCCGCCCTCGGCCGGGAACAGCGGATACGGGCACTCGTCGTGGTCCCCGTCCTCGTAGGCCTGGGCCAGCATGGCGCAGTATCCGTAGGGCTCCGTCGTGTAGAACAGGAATCCCTCGAAACCGGGCGGCTGCCCGACCCTGGGACTGGGCGCCGCCGACGGTGCGAAGACGTGCAGCTCGTCGCTGATGCTGACCGTCCCGTACCGGTCGATGAACGCCCGGTAGTCCGCGGGCAGCTGGAAACCGAGCGTCTCCGGCCCGAGCTCCCACGGAACCGGGACCACCCCCTCCGGCGGCGGCCCGATGACCGCACCGAGCCGGTCCAGCATCTCCTCGATGTCCACGTCCACTCCCATCGACCGCCCGTCCCCGTCGGAGGCTATCCGCTTGCGGTGACACCGGAGGCGGATGGCCCGACCCCGCAGTGTCCTGGCACCCGAGTTGTGCGGGAGGCCCCACTCCCACGCCCAGCCGACCAACGATCACCCGACCGAGACAGCAGACTCGAACTCACGATCACCGAGCTCGACTGAGCAACGGGCTTCTCAGCTCACGGGGGGTGGTCTCCGCGGTCTTGCGGGGGCGCCGACGCCGCGGCGGGCGATGAGCCCGATCCCGGCGAAGGCCTCGGGGCTGCCGATCGCCGCGAGGTCCGGGTACTCGGCGGTGAGGTGCTTGAGGACCTGGCGATCGCGGGCCCGTAGTTGGCGCGCGTCGCTCCGGGGGCGCCGGCCCGCCGGCCCGGGACACGGCGGCCCGCCCGGGACACGGCGGCCCGCAGACTCCACGAGCAGGTCCGCCGACCCGGTGCCCAACTCGTCGTCGAGGACTACGGGAAGAGAGGACTACGGGAAGAGACGCGCCCATTCACGTCAGGTGTCCGGTCGACTACGCTCTGCTCGGCAAGGCCTTCGGTGCATCGGGGTGGAGAGGAGTCACCGTGGGTGACGAGAACAAGGGCGGCCCGAACGACGGCAAGGGCGGGGGCCACGCCAAGCCCGGCGGTCCGGAGATCGGCCCGAAGCCGAACCCGGACGGACAGGGCCCGGCTCCCGACCCGAAGCACAAGTGACGGCGGCCGTCGACGTCCGGGCCCGGTTGGTCGACCGGCTGGAGGCCTCGGGCGTCCTGACCCCTGGTTGGCGGCAGGCGTTTCTCGATGTGGGCCGCCATGAGTTCCTCCCGGACGTCTTCTGGGCGAGCACCGGCGACGGTTACGAGCGCTGCGACCGTGCGCGGAGCCCCGAGCGGTGGCTTGAGCTCGCGTACTCCGACGTGGCGATCGTGACGCAGTGGGACGACGGAACGAGCAGCGGACAGCAGCGGGAACCGACCTCGTCCGTGTCCATGCCGACGATGGTCGCCTCCATGCTGCGCGACCTGGACGTCCACGAAGGCCACAAGGTCTGGGAAGGCGGAACCGGCCCCGGCTGGAACGCCGGACTGCTGGCCCGTCGCCAGGGCGCGCACAACGTCGTGACCGTGGAACTGGACGCGGTGGTCGCCGCCCAGGCCGCCGCGAACTTCCGGGCCCTCGACATCGCTCCGACTGCGGTGGTGGGCGACGCGGCCCACGGATACCTGCCCGGGGCACCGTACGACCGGGGAATCCTCACCTGCTCGGTACGACACGTCCCCCCGGCCCTGATCGGACAGATCCGCCGGCATGGTGTGCTGGTGCTGCCCTTCGCGCCGCTCTTCGGGGGCGGAGCCGTCGCCCGGCTGACCGTCACCGGCACCACCGTCACCGGCACCACCGCCACGGGCCCGTTCACCGGCTCCTCCGCGTTCATGCGCATGCGCCAGCAGCGCTACCAGGCCCCGCCCGTCGACGACTACCTGCCAGGCGACTGGCCCGGGGACGCCGTGCGGGAGTACACGACCCTGAACCCGCTCAATGTCGTCGACGACTGGCTGGCGTCCTTCGTCGTGGGCCTGGCCGTACCCGACCTGTACTACCGGCGCAGCAACAACGGCGGCAGCGGCATGACCACGCTGTGGCTGTTCGACACCGGCGTCACCTCCTGGGCGACGGTGGACTTCGTGGACGGCGCGAGCCGGTTCGAGGTCCGCCAGTCGGGCTCCCGCCGGATGTGGTCGGAGGTCGAGGACACCGTCCGGTGGTGGACGGCCGCAGGCCGTCCGGGGTTCGAGAGGTTCGGGCTCACCCTGGAGGGGGGCGAGCACCGGGCGTGGCTGCACCAACCGGCCAACCCGCTGCCGTCCCCGCGCGGGCAAGACTGAACCGCACAGGCCGCGGCAGGCGGAGACCGCCGGCGGACGGGGCTCGGCGGGCAGGGCACGGCGGGCGGGGGTGGCAGACCGAGGCCCGGCAGGGCGGCTTGTCGCAACCCCGGGTTCCGTCATCGTGGAATGGTGACGGAACCTCACGGACAGACGGCCGCCCGGTGTTCCGGCCCCCACTGCGAACAACGGCTGCCCGGCCACGCCCAAGTCCCCTGCGGGCCGACCGCCCGCCCGACGACGGCAACCGACGGCTACGTGTGCCGGCCGCCACGCTCCGGACGCTGCGTGGGGAGCTTCGTCTGCGTTCGACGGCTTCGCCGGCACTCTGCTCCACGTCCCCGGTCTCCATACCGAAGGCGCCGACGGCGGCTTGTGCCGGCCGTGTCCGCGCCCGATACGGTGAGCGCATGGTCCCTGATTATGTGTCAGCCCTGCGGGCTGCGGTCGGTCCTGATCACCTTCTGTGGCTGCCGGGGGTGGTCGCGGTCGTCCGCGACGGGCACGGGCAGGTGCTGCTGCAGCGCCGGCCTGCCGACGGATGGTGGACGCCGCTGAGCGGGATCCTGGAGCCGGGAGAGGACCCGGCCGCGGCGGCGGTGCGCGAGGTCGAGGAGGAGACCGGGGTCCAGGTGGTGGTGGAGCGTCTGGCGATGGTGACGACTTCGCCGCCGGTGCGGCACGGCAACGGCGACCGGGCGCAGTACCTGGAGCTGGTGTTCGCGTGTCGGCCGGCGGACCCGGGTCAGGTGCCCCGGGTCTGTGATGACGAGTCGGTGGAGGTCGGGTGGTTCGCGCTGGATGCCCTGCCGCGGATGAGCGCGCGGATGCGGGAGATCATCGGCGTGGTGGTGAAAGACGAGTCGCAGGCGTGGTTCGCACCGGCGCCGTGACCGCGCACCGGCACGGCGCCGCTCAGAAGGCGGGGCCAGGTGGGCGAGGTGGGCGAGGTTGCGGGCGCCGGCCTTGTGGCGGGCCTGTGCCAGGGCGATCTCGACGGTGCTGGCGGCCAGGCCGAGGTGCTTGCCGGTGGCGGCGATGGTGCTTCCGCCCGCGATGTGGGCCAAGGCCGGGTGCTCGCGTTCGGTCAGGACGATCCGTCGGTCGCAGGTCGGGCAGGGCTTGTTCTGGACCGAACGCGGGCGCGGGAACTGGTTCACCGCGGCTCCTCCCGCTTTGTGCGGGCCGGGCAGTACGGCGTGGTGTCCAGGACGTCGGGGACGCCGTGGAGGCGGTAGACGGCCGCGGAGGTGCCGGGAGGGGGGTTGTGGTGTCCGGTGGCGGCCTCACCCGGGTCGCCCACAACGTACCCCGCCCGTCCTGGTCAGCGTTCTTCGGTCTTCCCGAACTGCACGGCCTGAGCGGGATCATCCACGAGCACCTCGGCGAACACGTCAAGGCCGAAGCGCGTGCCACCGTTCCCTGGCCGGCACGCCGACCCACTTTCGGCGCAACACCGCGATGGTGACCGCCAGGATGGCGCTCGCACACCTCCACCAGGAGGAAATCGAGGCGGCGTGCGCAGCGGCAGTCATTTCGCGCCCGACGCGGTCGCTCGTGCGGGTGAAATGGTGGCCGAGAGCCGGCTCTGTCGGCCCGCCCTTGTGGGGGTACTGGTCAGGTGCGTACAAGTCCGGTCGGGGTCGTCGTGCTGGCCCTCCTCACCACGGTGCCTGTGCACGCGGCCGCCGCACCGCCCGTGCACGGCGCGCACCGTACTGCCGGTGCAGGACGTCGAGGCGGACACCGGGGGCAAGACCGAGCTGCCGGGAGGAGAGGCGGCTGGCCAAGGGCGCCTGGCTGCACGCGAGGGCCTGGATGCCGGTGACGTCGTAGCCGAGCGCCCGCAGGGCTGCGGTGGCGGCGCGGTCCGCATCCGGCTCAGCCACCTGGCGCCGGGAACCTCTGGCACGAGGCGGCAACCGACTTCGTCCATGCCGGGCCGCCTGGCCGAGGCAGAGGATCTAGGCATCGGTGTGGCGGACAGGAGCGCGGGGGTGAACCTGGGCAGAGAAGCTGTCCGTGCCCCTCGCCTGCACAAGTGCGTCCAGCCCAGGTCCGAAAGAGTGGCCGAACCGCACTGATTCCCCCGAGGGGGCGGTAAGTTGACGACTGCCAACTGTGGGAGAGTCGCTGACGTGACCATCGACCAAGCTGCCCTCGGCAGCGCCGTGAAGGCGGTCGTCGACGCTGCGTGCGCCGACGACGCGGCCATGCTGTACCAGGCCGTGATGCCGCCGGCGGGCACGGACACGCCTCCGGCCGAGGCCACTACCTGGTTCGGGTCACTCCTCATCCACCTGGCGCTCACCGCCGCGAGCGCTTCGCGGCTGGAACGGGGATGCTCCCGCGAGGCCGTCTCGGGGTGGATCTCGGAGGTGTTGGGGCCGCTTCCCACCCCAGCGCTGCTGCGCGCCGAGGACCCCGGCCGCATCGACCACGTCGAAGCAGTGCGCGCCGTAGCGGACTACTCCTGGTGCCGCGAGTCCGCAGTCAACCTGATCCGGCTGGGCCTGGCCCAGCCGGACGAGGAACCGGACAGGCGAGGCGTCGATGCCCACTGTGCGGTGACGAACGACAAGGACGCGCGGATCACCGTGATGGCGATGCTCGGCCGCCTCGCCGCCGAGCCCGGCTGACGATCCTGCGCGGCGCCTGGCCTGCGGCGAGCACCGTGATCGAAAACGGGTCACCGACCCGGACTGCGGCGCCACGGGAAGGCGGCAGGGCAGCAGCGGCGCGAGGGCGGGCAGAACGGGGCGGGTGGGTGGCCTCCAGGCGGGCCTGGAGGGCTTCAAGGCGTGTGGCCGCGAGGAGTTCGGAAAGCCGGTCGCTTCGGTCGCTGGGTGGGGAGGGTCAGGCTGCGTGCACGAGGTGGTCGAGCACTCTCCGGCCGCGGTCGACGAGCATGGTGTTGTCCTCGGTCAGGCCGGTGGTCAGGTAGGAGACGGCCAGGCGCGCGGTGTACAGGCGTAGGGCCTGCTGCTCGGTGTCGGTGAGGTCGCGGCCGTAGCCGGTGAGGAAGGCGGACCGCAGGTCGGGCCGGTTCGGCCACAGCGCGCCGTGCAGCCACACCAGGTCGTTGACCGCCGCGCCGTGATCGGCCATCTGGAAGTCGATCAGGCCCACGCTCCCGGGCGCGCCGGGGGGTGCGTGCCAGAGCCAGTTGCGGGGCGAGTTGTCACCGTGCCGGTATACCAGCGGCAGGTGTGCGGCCAGGCCGGGCAGGTCGCTCGCCACCCGGGCGACCAGGGCGCGCTGGCCGGGGGTGAGCGTGGCGGCGGTGCGGTGCAGGCACCGGGCGGCCTCGTCGGCCTGGACTGTTGCCGCGGTGACGACCTGGCCGCGGACCTGCTGCTCGTCGGGGGCGGGGTGGGCGTGCCAGCGGCGCAGCAGGTGGCCCGCGAGTTCGTGGGCGCGCCGCTCGGCCGCCTGGTCGAGGGGGAGGTCGCGGACGACGCGGCCGGGCAGCGGGCTGGTCAGCAGGGCGCGCAGGTGCGGGTCGTGGGCGAGCAGGCGCGGCGTCTCGTGCTCGGCGAAGGCAGCGGTGACGTTGTCGTAGGCGTAGACCTCGCGCCGGTGGTCCGCCTCGCTCGGGCTGATCTTCGCGAACACCGGGCCGGTGGGCGTGGCCACGCGCCAGACCTGGGAGGTCTCCCGGGGCCAGGACACGTCCTCGGTGGCGTCCAGGCCGGGCAGGCGGGCGGCGAGCCAGGCCTCCAGCTCGGGCGGCAGGCCGGTGTCGGGGGTGGCGTCGGTCATGGCGTCGGTCATGGCGTCGGTTTCTCGCAATCGTCGGAGGCAGGATAGGCCGGCCGCCCGGTCGAAGAGCCGGTCCGGCACGGACGGCTCGGCGACCCGTACGTGATCGTGACTGCCGGTCAGGCTTCGGTGAGACCCGTCTGCACGCTGTCCCGGCCCGGGCGCGAAAGCGCTCCCACCAAGGAAACAGCCCGGGACTGTCTGACGAATCGGTTCAAAACGGACTGTCAGGTTCCGGACAGTGCAAGAACTGTCCGGAAGATAACCGTCAGCCCGTCAGGCGAGCCCGTGACCTGCACCATCACAGAAACACCACACCGCTTCCGGTCGGAATTGGTCTCGACCATTGCCCCGCCTTCACATTCGGAGGAGGCTCCTCGGCGAAGCGCAGGGGCACGGACCCCGGCGCTCACCAATGGGAGGAAGACCACTCATGTCGCTTCGCAAGGCATTCTCCGCCGCGGCCGTGGCCGGGCTCGTGGCCGGCGCCGCCCTGATCGCCGCCCCGACCGCCCAGGCGTCCACCTACACCTACGTCGGCATCTACCCGACCGCCGCCGCCTGCCACGCGGCCGGCCAGGCGTACGTGAACAGCCACCAGGCCATCGTCTACTTCTGCGACACCACCACCGAGACCGGCCCGGCCCGGCTCTCCGTAGTCCTCTACTGAGCCACCGGAACGCACTGATGGTGGGCCGCCGGTCGTGCGGCCCACCATCGGCGATCAAGGTCACCGTGCAGCGGAAGATCGGGGCGTCCCACCCGAGGGACACCGTCCTGGAGGCCACCCCGGTCGCCGAGATCGTCGCCCAGGCCGGCGCCGACGTCCGCTCCCGCCCCGACTACGCGCGTCGGTCCCGTTTGAGCCGTGCGGCCAGATCTCCCGCCCACCCTGCGGCAATAGCGAAGGCGACTGCGGGGACCACCAAGAACACACCTCGCGTTGCGCTGAGGGCTGCGGCCAGTCCGACGCCGAGTGCGAGTGCGAAAGCGGCTGCGGCGACAACCCCTCCCGCCCTGCTGGGGGGAAGCACCCGGTTCGGTCCTTTGCCGGTGCGGCTCACGTAGAAGCGCAGCAGCAGAAACACCAGGAACACCGCATAGGCCACATTGATACCGGTGTCAGTCACATATACCTCTTAAGGCAACAGGGGACGAGCCTACCCACGAGGGTAATCACCTGCGATAGCCGCCCGAATACTCGTCGGGGTATCGAGCGGGTGGTCCTCGCACAACGTCGGAGCGAGCTGCCAGAGGCTGTCATACCGGGGTGCCGGGGGCAGCGGGCGAGCCGAGAAATTCGCTCTCTCCCGCCAGCGGAGCGACCGTCAGCGACGGATCTTCACCGTTAAGATAAGCCGTGGTACCGCTCCGGCGACGATGAATCGACGCCGACAGCAGGCGAATGCACGCGATTCATCCATGCCCTGCCCGGCGACGGGAACGAATTTATCCGCTGACGACCCAACAATGCACGTCGTTCTGGCGGAAGTCGCTGCAGCCCTTTCATGCAGGATCCTGCAACACCCGCATTTCCGCCCCAAGGAAGCAGGATCCGCCCCGGGCCGGGAAGTAGACAGTGAGGTCGGCATGGCCGAGCACGTGGGCGGCGGCACGCCTGCCCTGGCCGCCCCGGGCGGCGGGCCTCCACCGCCAGAGACCGTCGGGCGGTCTCCTGGCTGCTGCCGGGGCCGGCCGCGGGCGGCGAGGTGCGGGTCGGGGAGACGGTCAGGGGTGGCTGCGGCGAACCACAGGACAGACAGGCCGGACCTGATCGGCGCGCAGGGCGGCGGCCGCCGTGCGGGTGCGCTCCAACCGGCCCATGAACCGGCGCAGCGTGGCGAGGGAGCGGTGTCGGGTGAGGTCGAGCACCGCCTGATGGTCGTCGTCGGTCAGCACTTGGAGGCCGACGCGCTCCAGGATGGTGCAGAGCGGCGGCACGGGTTGAGCAGGCCGGACGGCGGGCGTGTCCTGCCTGGCGGTCAGAAGGGCGGGTCGTCGGGGTACCCGTCGGCGTCCGGCCAAGACCGGCCGGTGATGCAGGGGTTGCGGTCGTCGTCGCCGGGGCGGGTGAGGGCCGTGGTGTCGTGGTCCCAGGCGGTCAGGGCGTCGAGGGCCTGACGGCGTCGCCACCGCGTGTCGCTGGTGAGGTCACTGGTGAGCAGGAAGCGCCGGGCTCGCTCGGCAAGGCCGTCACGGTGCCCGGCCAGACCGGGGTGTTCGGCGAACGCCAGGGCGGCACACAGCGCCTCCTCGGCAACGGCGGTGTCGGGGTCGTCGAGGAACGGCGCGACGGCCTGGTACAGCAACGGCCTCAGGGCACGCAAGGCGACCATCGCCGGGTAGGCCTCCAGGAAGTCGTCGTCGAAGTACTGCCGGCCGGCATTCACGCAGGCGTCGTCGCTGTCGTAGGCGACACCGGCCAACCAGTCCAGCAGCAGCGCGCACACCCGGTCCGCCGCCCCGGAGTGTCGCTCCGCGCGACGGGCCAGGACAGCGGCGATGCACAGCGCGACCGGCGCGGTCGCCTCGTAGATGGTGTTCTGGTGCCGCACCGGCTCCAAGGCGTTGAGAGCCTGCCGGGTCTCCTCCGCGGTCAGGTCCGGGGCGAGAAGCGGGGCCAGTATCCGGGGAATCCTTCCTGCGGTCCCGTACGCGGTATCCAGCGAGGGCCAGCCCGTTTCCCGCAGCGCCGTCCACGGATCCGGCAGAGCACCGGGTACGGGCCCGGGAAGGCCGGCATACGCGCCGGAAGTCGTCGTCACCCTCCGCACCCTAGAACCCGGTGCCGACACCCGGTCCGGCCCTACCGAACGGAGCCGCAGTCCGCAGTCCGCCAATCCGCAGCAGATCGTGTCAGTGGCCCGTGCCACTGTACGGCTCATGATCAACAACCTTGACGGTGTCGACTGGTCGTCGATGGGGCACGCCTACGGCCCGGCCGACGACGTACCCCTGTGGCTGGAGCAGATGGCCTCGCCCGACCCCGACGTCCGGCAGGAGGCGTTCAGTAGCTTCTACGGCTCGGCCCACCACCAGGGCGACGTCTACTCGTGCACGGCGGCGAGCCTGCCGTTCCTGTTCACGCTCGCCGACGATCCGCAGGCGCCCGACCGCGCGGCTGTCATCCGCCTGATGCTCAGCATCGGCAGCGCGGCGCTGGAGTGCGACCCCGACGCCGTCTACTTCAGTCCGTCCGGCCACGAGTCGACGCCCCATGCGGATGTCGTGCCTCAGATGCGTGAGCGCGTCGAGGACTTCGTCCGGCACGCGGCGGACCCGGACCCGCAGGTGCGGCGGGCCGCCGTCCCGGCCCTGGGACTGTTCCTCGACGACGCCGACCGTGCGTTCGCCCTGCTGCGCCAGCGGCTGGCGGCCGAGAGCGGGACCGTGGAGCGGCTGCTGGTCATCGAGGCGGCCGCGACGCTGGCCCGGCGACTGCCGGCCGCGCTCGACCCGGTGACAACCTGGCTTGCCGCCCTGGCGGCCGACCCGGCGCTGGACGCCGACATCCGGCTCGCCTCCCTCGTCCACCGGGCCGCCTGCACACCGGGGTCGATCGATGCCGACCTCGTCCCGACCGCGACCGGCCTGCTCCAGCAGCTCACTCCCGAACCGGAACCCGGGGCCGGGGACGGAGACGGAGACGGAGACGGCAACGGGGCCAAGAGCCGACCGGCGGACTGCGGGCAGTGCACCTGCGCGGACACCTCCGCCGAGCCGGCACCGGACCGGAACGTCCCCCCGCAGATCGCCGCCGTCTTCGCCGACCTGGACCGCCACGGCCGCGTCCACTCCCCCACCACCGAGCTGCTGGCCACCCTCCACCGGGTCCTGGACGCGCGGCTCCCCGAGCGCACCGCCCTGCTCACCGCCCAACTCCGCAGCCCCGACGCGGCCACCCGCTACGACGCCATCGCCATGACCTGGGAGCTGATCCGCTCGTGGCGCGGCGACCACACCGGCCTCGTCCTCCTGCTCGCCGACTGCCTGCTCCCGGGCGACCCGTACACCGCCGCCGAAGCCGCCGAAACCCTCGGCAAGCTCCCCGCCGCGCTCGCCGAACCCGCACGCGAAGCCCTCGCCGCCCTCGTCGAAGCGCACCGCGCCACCCACGGCCCCGACGTCTGGGCCGCACGGCACCCGCTGCTGCGACGGGCCCACCAGCAGGCGGTCACGGCGCTGGCCGGCCTCGGCGACGAGCGGGCTCTGCCCGGCCTGCTGACGGCGCTCGACACCGGCACCGACGACTGGCGTGCCGTGCAGGCCGCCAGCCACCTCCCCCAGGCCGCCGGGGACCTGCTGCCGAGGCTGACCCGGCGCCTGGCCGACGCGGACTTCTCCTGGCCCTGGGGATCCGCCACCGCCCTGATGGCCGCCCTCAACCGCCTCGGCGACGCGGCGGCCGTACCCGCGCTCACCACGGCCCTCACCACCGCCGTCGAACAGGAGTACCGGCACACCGCCGCCGTGGCCCTCCACGCACTCGGCTCCATCGGCGCCGACGCCGCCCCCGCGCTGGGGACGGTCCGCCCGCTCGCCGACACCGACGACCCGGACCTGCGCCTCGCCGCCGTGAAGGCCCTGTGGGAGATCGAGAGCGACCCCACCGACGCCGTGCCGCGGCTGATCGCGCTGCTCGACACCGACAACGCTCACGACGCCGCCGACGTCCTCGGCCGGATCGGAGGTCCGGCGGCCGCGGCGCTGCCCCGCCTGCGGCGGATGCTCGACGCCGGCCATGCCGTGACCCGGACGCACGCCGCCGCCGCGGTCTACGACATCGGCGGCCCGGCCGAGGCCGACGTCGTCCTGCCCGTACTGCTGAAGGGATGGGAGGAGAACGACTCGACCGCCGGCCGTGTCCTGGACTGCCTACAGCGGATGGGCCCCGCCGCAGCACCCGCCCTTCCACGGATCCGCGCCGAACTCGCCCTCACCCGCCGCGGCGGCGACGTCTTCGCAAGCGTCGAAGCCGACGAGGCGCTGCAACGCGCCGGCCGGACCGTCATCAACCAGACCGGCTGAGAGAGCAACGACCCTACGGATCGGCGGGCCAGGGCCCCGCTCTCGGATCGCGCTGGGACGGCCGTCGACATCGGCCCTCCCCGAGCGCCCGGGCGATTCAGGTACCGCCCCCGAGAGGCAGGACCGCCGGGCCTGTGTGCCCGGCCCGGCCCGGCGGCACGGCAGGCCCGACGACGGCGAACGGGCAGGCAGGACGAAGGCGGAGCGACCCAAGCGACCCACCCGCCGAGGAACCCCGGCCGGGTTCCGTCACCACCCCGCTGTCACCCAACCCCCGGACCCGGCGGACCGGCGGCCGGAACAGCAAGCCAGACCGACGGGAACAACCTGAAAGCCACCGCCGTCAGTTCCGGACCTCGACTTCGACGGCCGCACGGATCTCCAGGGTGCGCCGGGCCAGATCCTCCGGGCGGCTGTCACCCGTCCCGTCGATGACGCCACCGACCGTTGTGCCGTCCGCCCATACGCAGATGGTCCGGGGTTCGGTCGACCCGGCCAGGACCGCACAGTCGAGCGCGCCCCCGAGCGGGCCGGCCGGGTAGTCCTGGCGGCCTTGCAGGGTCTCACCGGTCACGCTGGACACGTCGGACCCCCAGACCGCACCGAACTGCCGGTCCAACTCCCCCCGGGCGTCGGGGAAGCTCCCGGTCATCCCGGCCAGCAGCAGAGTGCTGCGGCCCGACCCGACGGGCCCGTAACCCGCCACCGACACGTCCCGGTAGCGGCTCAACGCGGTCAGGTTCCTCTGGAGCCGGCCACGCTCCGCCGTGACCACGCCGTCGTCCGGCATCCGCTCCTGGTCGCCGATCCGGTCCGCCAGGACGATGCGGTGCGCGGGCGGGGCTCCCATCCCGGTCACGGTGGCCACGGTCAGCGCGGTGAACAGGGAGACGACCACCGCACCCGCGATCCAGGCCTTGCCTGGCACCCTGCGGTACCAGGGCAGCGGAGCTGTCGGCTCCAGGGTGTTGGCCCAGATCGCTTGGAGGCCACCGGGCTTCTCGGACGGCTGCTCGGTCTCTGTATCCGTCATGTCGCCTCATTCATATGACACCAGGTCACACCCTGCGGGGAGGATGGATCCTCTCCTTCAGACCCGGACTCCACCGGAACAGCGCGTAACGCGGCTGGGTATTGCCGGATGTTACTGCGCCGGCAGGTCGGAGATCGCACGTGTCCGACCGGGCCACCGAACTCCCCGATCACTCCCGCCCCGTGCAGGGCCTGTCCGTACGGACTCCCCGCGCACTGGCCACGCTAGGCCGCCGGACCCGTCGGGGAATCAGCAACGCGTCTCCGGCTCTGTGCTTCGCGTCTCCTCGACGGCGCTCCCGTCCGCCACTCGGCCGCCGCCCCGACGGCCCTGCGCTCACCGTCACGGGGCGCCAGGCCGAAGAGGTCGCCACTCAGCGCATGGCGTCGCGGATGTCGGCGAGCTCGGAGCCGATGCGGTCGACGTCGTGGCCGGTTCCAGGACCGCCCCGGTCGACGCGATCAGTACCGAAGTGATCGCGCTGACCGGGGTCAGTGACGCCCTGGGACGCGTCGGGGGCCACCGGGAATGCCGGTGGCCCCCCGCCAACGGCGGCGCCGCAGGCCGGTGCTACGCGAGCGTGGCGTCAGCCGCCGTACACGGGGCTTGTCGTCGACCCGCCCTGGGTGTCGTCCTGCGCGTAGATGAAGACGCCGACGCCCGGGCCGTAGGAGTTCGTCCAGGTGTCGATCACCGTTCCGCTCCCGCTGGTGGCGAACGGCCCTTGCCAGTGGCCGTTCTGGACGATCCAAACCTCGCACTTGTCGCCGGTCTGGGAGTAGACGTGGCCAGCGATGGAGTTGCTGGTGAAGGTGCTCCAGGCGTAGCAGCCCCGGTTCGTCGTGCCGATCTGACTCGCCCAGTCCCCGGTCGCGAAGGCGCTACCGGCCGTCGCCGTGAGCGCCGTCAGGGCCAGCGCAACTGTCGTGGCTGCCTTGATGATCACGGGAACGGGTGCGGCGCCAAGCCGCACGCCCGGTTCGGGAGGCGGCTCCGGCAGCCGACGCGCGTCAGGGTGCCGACATCAGCAAGCGGAAGGCGAGGGCGGTGATCAGGGCGCTGGAGGCCATGGCGGTCATGAGTTGCCCGCGACTTCCGGTCAGGACCCGGCCGAGCAGTGCACCGCCGCCGGCGAGGAGCAGTTGCCAGCCGGCGGACGCGGCGAAGGCAGCGAGGACGAACACGACCTGCTCCAGGTGACTCGGTGCCACTGTGGTCCGGGCGCCGAGTACGAGAGCCGCGAAGTAGACGACGGTCATGGGGTTCATCATCGTGATCCCCCACAGCCCCACGTAGGCACGTGCGGGACTGACCGGTGCCCCCTCATCCGCCCGGGTGGCCGCCGGGCGGTCGCGATACCGACCGATGGCCGCGGCACCGCCGCGGACCGCCAGCCCGATGAGTACCAAGGCCGAGGCCCAGCGCAGGGGAAGCATGATCGGCTGGATTGCGTGCGCGAGTGCGGAACCCCCGACCACGGCGATCAGCGCGTAGAGGCCGTCGGCGGTTGCCACACCGAGTGCGGCGCAAGCACCGACCTTCAGGGACGTCCGAGCTGTGAGGGCCACCAGGTATGTCGCGACCGCGCCCACCGGCATGGCGATGCCATAGCCGGCCAGGAGTCCCGCGACCAGGGCGGCGATCACGACAGGGCGAGAGTCGACCTCCGCCGGCGGCCGGGCTGCTGCTGAACCCGCACCGGCGGAGCGGTGGAGGTCAGCGGCAGGAAGGCGGCGATCGTCGTCATGGGCAGATCCTGCTGGCAGCGGGGCCGCCTGTGCAACTCGATTGCCGTCGTCAGCCCGTGCCGCAGAACCGGGGCGACATCGCGCACGTTGCCGCCGGACGCGGGCGCGGCCGGCTTCGAGCAGGGCGCTGGTCGTTGCGGTGGCGGCGGGCCCGGTGAGGATGAGGCCGGCCCGGTGAGGGTGAGGCTGGGGCGGGCGGTGGTGCGCAGGTGGCGTCCGATCAGCATCAAGTGCCGTTCTCCACAAGCGAATTGACGATCCGTCGCCACCACTTGGCACTGCGTCTCACCATCCCGCCGGGCACTCCCGGGCAGGCCCGGCCCCGCCCTAGTCTCGTCCGTGAGGCAGCCGCCTCCACCCGGAGCGGACTGCCGTCACATCAGGGAGGGAAACCCATGGTCACGATGCGCACCCTGGCGGCGACCGCCGCCGCCGCCGCTACGCTCACGCTCGGCCTGGCCGCCGCCACGCCGGCCTCGGCGGCGCAAGCCTCGGTCACCGCCGGCTGCACCGACTGGCACGACGGCAACACCTACGGCGCCTACTGCTCCAGCGGCGCCAGCCAGTTCCGGGCGCACGCCATCTGCAACAACGGCCTGGACGTGGTCGGCTACTGGCAGCCGGTCGGCGGCGGCACCTGGAGCTACGCGTACTGCACCAGCGTGAACTCCCAGCTCGCCGGCTACCGCATCGACCTCGGCTAGTACTGCAGCACCGGCCCCTTAGCGGTCCGCGGCGGCCCCCACGCCGTCCGCCCCCACCCGCCGGAGGCCCAGGGGCGGCCGGGATCCCCCGTCACGGGGAATCCCGGCCGCCTGGCCGCGCGGAGGCTCAGACCGACTGGAGTTCGAGGTCGAGGTCGATCGCGCACCCGTCGCGGGCCGCCCGGGTGTCGCGATGGTCGGCGCCCAGGTGGCGGGTGAGGCCGTGGAGGGCGTGGGCGTGGTGTTCGGCGGCCTCGACCGGTCGGCCGAGGTCGCGCAGGGTCCGGGCGAGGTTGGCGGCACAGGCCCGTGCGTCCGGGTGCCGCATGCCGTAGCGGGCGCCCAGGTCGGCCAGGGCCTGCTGCAGGAGGGGCAGTGCCGCGCCGTGGCGGCCGGTGTCGGCGTAGGCGTTGGCGAGGTTGTTCACCGCCTTGAGGGTGAACGGATGCGCCGGTCCCACGGTTCGGCCCAGCGCCTCCACCGCCGCCTCGCCGCGCACGATGGCGGCCTCGGCGTCACCGCTGGTCCTCAGGTAGAGGGCGAGGTTGGCGGCGCAGGCGAGGGTGAACGGGTGGTCTGCGCCGAGCAGCCGCTCGTACGTGGCGTGGATCCGGACTGTCAGGTCCCGGGCGAGGCCGTGGTCGCCGGCGGCGCTGTGGTCCGCAGCCAGGTTGGCCGCGCAGATCAGAGCGTCCGGGGTGTCCCCGCCGTAGCGTTCCTGGTAGCGCCCGTAGGCGGTGGCGTTCTTCGTACGGGCCTCCTCCAGCCGGCCCGCCCGGCGCAGCGAGACGGCCAGCGAGGTGTCGTTGCGCAGCCGTTCCGGCAGGTCGGGGCCGAGGACTCCGTCGAAGCCGACGGTGACCTCGCTCAGCAGGGCGATCGAGGCCGGGAAGCAGCCGAGGTCGCGCAGGTCGCGGGCGAGGCAGTACTTCGTCGAGAGGGTGGCCGGGTGCCGCGGGCCCAGCACGTCCTCTCGTCGTCGCAGGGTCTCCTGGTCCAGGTCGCGGGCGGCCTGGCTGTCCCCGACGAGCCGGTAGTCGATCGCCAGGTTGTTGGCCATGGCGAGGGTGCGCGGGTTGTCCGCGCCGAACAGTGTGGTGAGGCGGGCACGGGTGTCGAGGTCGAGCGCGAGCGCGGGCTGGAAGCGGCCCAGGCCCCGTAGGTCGGCGGCCAGTGACCCGGCGGTCATCAGGGTGTCCGGGTGGTGTTCGCCGAGGGTGGTCCGCTGGCGTTCCAGGACGTCCTCGTCCAGTGTCAGCGCCTCGGTGTAACGCCCCAGCGAACGCCGGATGTTGGCGTGCTGGAAGCGCAGCCGCAGGTTCTGCGGGTCGTCCGGGCCGAGTTTGTCGGTCCATACCGGGATGAGGGTTTCGCTCAGGCGGTCGGCGGTGTGCAGTTCGGCGCGCTTCCACAGGTAGCGGACGCGGTCGATGAGCAGTTGCCGGGGCTGTGGGGCGTCGCATCGGTGGGTGGCGCAGGCGGTCAGGTGTGGCCAGATCTCCTCCAGCGCGGGCCAGCTGGCCGGATTGTCGATGTCGTGGTCGGCAGGGCGCGCGGCGGCCAGGATGAGGTGGACGTCGTGGGCGGCGCCGCGCTGCTCCTCGGCGGTCATCGTGCTGCGGATGACCGCCTGGACGAGCCGGTGCAGTTGGATGCCGGTGCTGTCGACCCGGGCGAGGGAGTAGCGTCCGATCGTCTTGATGGCTGCGCCGAGGTTGATCTGGGCGACCGGACTGTCGGCCCGCTCTCCGTAGAGCGCGTGGAGTGTCTTTTCGTTGTCGTAGACGAGCCGGGTGGAGATGGGCTCGGGGGCGAAGAACGCGCACAACTGGAGCAGGCGGGCGGCCGCGGGGGCCTCGGCGCGCAGCCGGGTGATCGAGACGTTCCAGGCGGCCGCCACCGTCGCGGGGTAGTCCACCGGTCGGCCCATCGAGAGCACCTGGGCGGCCGCGCCGCGTAGTTGGGCCAGGTAGGAGTCGACGGGCATGCCGGTGGCGTCCAGCCAGGCGGCGGCCACCTCGATCGCCAGGGGGAGGTCGCCGAGTTCGTGGGCCACCGCGTCGGCGTTCGGTTCGGTCAGGCCCGTGACGCGGCGGCACAGGTGCTCGACGCTCTCGCGGCGGGTGAAGACGTCCACGGCGAGGGCCTCGGCCACCCGGTTCCACTCCGGGTTGCGGGAGGTGACCAGGATGTGGCCCGAGCCTCCCGGCAGGAACGGGAGGATCTCGGCGGGGTCGTCGGCGTTGTCGAAGATCAGCAGCCAGCGGGCGGCCGGGGTGCCCCGCCGCAGGGCGGTCAGGGCGGAGTCGGCGGCTTCGGCGACCGAGTCGCCGACCGGCAGGCCGAGTTCGCGTGCCAGGTCGGCGAGCGTGGGGCCGATCAGGTCGGGCTGTTCGGCGTCGATCCACCAGACCAGGTCGTACTCGGTCGCGAACCGGTACGCGTACTCCAACGCGATCTGTGTCTTGCCGATCCCGCCGAGGCCGTAGAGGGTCCGGGTGCTGGGCAGGACGGCCGCCATTCCCCCGCCGAGCTGCCGGTGCAGGTGTTCCAGGACCGTGCCGCGGCCGGTGAACGACGGGTGGCGGTGCGGGGCCTTGAAGTGGGCCGGGCCCGTACCGGGGTAGCGCAGGCCGGCGAGGTCGGGTGGTCGCGGTGCGCCGCCGAGTGCGGCCAGCAGGGCGACGGCGGCCTGCTCGGGGCGGTGGCCGCTCAGCTCGACGGTCGGGCCCGGGGGGTGGGAGGCCGGCAACGACGCGGCGTCGACGCGTGCCGTCACCACGGCGTGCTCGACGGGGTCGGCGCAGCGCGGCGAGCGCAGGTAGGCGGTGGACAGCAGGACGATCGTGCGGTCCGCGTCGGCTTCCTCGCGAAGCGGGCCGAGTCCTGCCGTGGTCAGGACGGCCGCGATCCACCGGGCCCAGACCTCGTCCTCCGGGGCGTGACGCAGGGCGATGCCGGTGGCCGGGGCCGGTGGGGCGCACAGCGGGCAGGACACGGGCCGGCGCAGCCGTACGGATCCGCGGTGCAGGCCGTACGGGTGTGGTGGCGGGCCCGAGCCGGCCTCGACCAGTTGGTCGGCAGCGGCGCACAGCTCGCCCGGTCGGCCGCCTGCCGCGTCGGCGGCCGCGGTCAGTTCGGACTCCGGGGCGCCGAGGTCGTGGACGGCGAGGCGGTCGGCCAGGTAGCCGACGGACTCCCACGTGGTGAAGTGGCGCACGGGGAGCATCGCGCACCGTCGGGTGCGCAGTTTGCGGTCCGTGCTGCGGGTGGTCACCACGAGTTCGCTCCCGGGGGCCGGGTCCGGCCACAGGTCCTGGAGGTCTCCGCGGTCGGCCAACGCGTCGAGGACCAGCAGCCACCGGCGGTCCGTGGTGTGCAGCCACGCCAGGAAGGCCGCCGCGGCATCGGGTCCTTGGGCCAGCCCGAGCCGAGCGGCCGCCCGGGCGTAGCTGTCCCGTACGGCGGCCCGGCTCGATGCGTCGCTCCACAGGAGCAGGTCCACGGTGCCTTCCCGCAGGGCTGACCGGGCGCGGTGGGCGGCGGCCTGGGTCTTGCCGGTGCCCTGCGGTCCGCTCAGTACCGTGGCGGTGCCCGTGCGCAGGGCGCGGTCGACGGAGGGGCGGTGGTGGTAGCAGTCCGCGACCGTGGGGACGGTGCCGATCTGCATCGGCCAGGTGAGGGCCGGCGGGGCGGTGGGACCGTGGACGTGGATGTCGCCGCGGATGCTCCCGGCCACCACGCCGCCGAGGTTGACGAGGTCGTGCTGACTGCGCACGCCGGCCTGCGGACCGGCGGGGCCGTGCTCGGCTCCGGGGACGGTCAGCGCGGGTCCGCTCCCGGCGGGGTAGGGCGGTCGGGCGCGCCGATGGTGACCGAGCCGCTGAAGTCCCGGCCGATCGCACCGCCCTGGTTGTCGATGTCCCGGCCGGCGGTGACCCCACTGTTGTCGGCGTGGACCTGGCGAGCGGGGTCGGCGGGGGCGGGGACCAGCAGGGCCCGCAGTTGCTCGGCGGCCTGGGCCTGTTCGGCCGGTTCCAGCCCTTCCAGGAAGTCGGCCAGCCGGGTCTGCCAGGTGTGTTCCTGTCGCTGCGCAAGGGTGGCCCGTTCCTGCGGGGCCGCGGCTTCCAGTTCTTCGTTGGTCCGGTCGAGGCGCGCCTGGGCGAGGCGTTCGTCCTCGGTCCGCCCGCGGCCCAGCAGGCGGGCGATCCGTTCCCGGGTGGCCGCCCACACGTCCGTTCCGGCGGCCTGGACGATCCCGGTGCCCCCGGCCACGGCCAGCGCGCTCAACGCCTCCGACAGCATTCCTGGTTACCCCCATGTCCTCGGTGGTGCTCTCCCTGCAGAACTGACGGCCATTCAACTCCAATGGTTCCACCGAAAGAAGACCACCGTCCGCACCGCGGTCCCGCCCTCCCGTCGTCCCGTCGTCCCGTCGTCCCGTCGTCCCGTCGTCCCGTCGTCCCGGCAGGCGTTCCCCGCAGCAGCGGCGAGGTGGTCCGGCACCCCGATCTCCGGAGCCCGCCGCACGCCGTCCGGACGCACCCTGCGCCTGCCGCCCGGCAGCCGGGGGCGGCCCGAACCGGGACGGGCTTGGTCACGACGGGCATGGTCACGATACGAATAACCCCCCTGCCCAGCGGCGCCCCGGTCCGCCATCATGATCAACCGTGTCCACCTCCCCCGAGCCGCCCGTCGTGGCGGCCGCCGACCGGCCCGTCCACGGTTCGCCGTGCCCGCGCTGCGCTGCCCCCCTGACCGACGACCCGCGCTTCCTCGTCTGGTGCCCGGCCTGCGACTGGAACCTCGTGCCCGGCGAGGACGCCGCCCCCGAACCCACCCGGCGCGAGCGGGTCGCGCTCGCCCGCACCGACCGGCTCTACGAGGAGCAGGCCGCCGGGGGCGGCTCCCCCACCGCCCGCCGGGACTGGCTGCTGGCCTCCGCCGCGGCCGGGGTGATCCACCTCGTCACCGTCGGCACCTTCGCCCTGGCGTTCTGGCTGCTGATCGCCGGGACCGTCGTACAGCGCTGCGTCGGCGCGGTGGTGCTGGTGATCGCGGTGACCCTGCGGCCCCGGCTCGGCCGGCTGCCGAAGGACGCGGGCGTGCTCGACCGCGCCGGGGCGCCGGCCCTGTACGGGCTGGCCGACCGGGTGGCCGCCGAGGTCGGCGCCCGCCCGGTGGACGTCATCCAGGTCACCGACGAGTTCAACGCCTCCTACGGGCTGGTCGGGCTGCGCCGCCGGTCGGTGCTGCGGCTCGGCCTGCCGCTCTGGGAGGTACTGGACGACCAGGAGCGGACAGCCCTGCTCGGCCACGAGTTCGGCCACCGGGTCAACGGCGACCGCCGGCGCTCGTTCTGGCTGTACAGCGCCGTCTCGGCGCTCTGGGCCTGGTACGACATGGCCCGCCCGGGCCACGACGGGCCGGTCACGGCCCGGGACGAGGTCTCGATGCTGGTGCGGCTCGGCGCGGTGTTCGGCCGGCTGGTGCTGCGGGGCGTCGCCTGGGTGCTGTACCAGGGGCTGGTGCTGTTCGACCGGCTCACCTCCCGGGCCGGCCAGCAGGCCGAGTACCACTCGGACGTGCTCGCCGCCCGGGTGGCGGGCGGCAAGGCGACCCGGGGCATGCTCGCGGCGCTGCTGCTGCTCAACTCGGTGAACACCGCGATCCACCAGATCCGGGCCAAGGAGCGCGGACGGCCCCGGATCGGCCGCGCCCGGAACCGCCGGACCGAGGACGTGCCCGCGCCGCCCGCGCCGGACCTCTGGGAGCGGGTGCGCGAGCACCTCGCCTCCGTCCCCGCAGCCGAGCGGGAACGCCTGCTGCGGCTCAGTGCCCGTGACCGGTCCGCCGTGGACGGCTCCCACCCGCCGACCCACCTGCGGATCGCCCTGGCCGCCCGCGCCGGGGACGGGGACGCCGCCGTCACCGTCACCGCCGCCGAGGGCGCCTCGATCGCCGCCGAACTGGAGCCGTACCTCGCCGGGCTCGCCGCCGACCTGCTGGCCGGCTGACGGGATCCGTCGGTTCAGGCACGGATTCCGTGAAGTCGATCAGCTGGTCGTGACGGCCTGTAGTCGGCGGCCGGCGGTTATGACGACGGGCTGCTTCCGCGGCAGCCGTGGTCCGGCCAGCCGAGCGCGCTGTGTTCGCAGGCCACAGCTGCCCCGTACGCAGGCCCTTCACGGTGGACGCGGGCGATTGCGGTTCAACCTGCCGGGCCCGGAGTGAGAAGTACCGAGTCGATTCCGCACCGGTGCTGGGCGGCGCCGAAAAATCGCCGCTCGGCAACGCGGTCGAGCTGGTAGGAAGGGGGAATGGATGACAAGATCACCGCCCCGATCGACCACATGCTCGCGGAACGCGCCTGCGAGCGGATCATCATGGACTTCATCCACCGCCTCGACCTTGGTGAGCCGAGCTCGGTGGCTGAACTGTTCACGCCCGACGGCATCTGGCATTGGCCTCACGGCGACCGCCGCGTTGAGGGTCGTGAGGCCCTGCGTGCCTACTTTCAGTCGCGCCCCTCGGACAGGCTCTCACGTCGCCTGATGACGAACATCTTGGTCACGGTCGAGTCCGCGACGAGGGCTCGCGCAGTCTCGTATCTGACGACGTATCGGGTCGACGGCTACGCCGGCGGCATGATCGAGCCCCGTCTCCCGGCCAACGTGGGTCACTACGAGGACACCTTTCGCAACATCGACGGCAGCTGGCTCCTCGCCACTCGAACCGTCTTCCTTCCTTTCGGTGCCGACACGGAGCGACTTCCCTCCGGTACCGCGCCTCGCATCTGACGGCCACTGCTTCGCGGCCCGAATAGCCGGAGCAGCTCGCGCCACGGTGCGGTCGGCGTTCTTCTCATGCCGGCCGCGGTGGCCGCGGGCTCATGATCCAGCGGGTGGCCTCGCGGGGCGAGGGCGGCCGGGCCATCGGCGGCCTGCTGGTGGCGGGTCCGCGAGCAGGCCCGGGGAAAGCTGGAGGGCACCCGCCCCGGGACCGCCGCACCACCAGGCCTGGGCCGTTCGGTGTCGAGCCGTCCCTCGGCGGGGCCCGCGCGAGGGCTCGGCGCTGCTTGCTGGGAGGATCTCCGGCATGACCTCCCCGCTGCGCGTGCTGCGTGTCCTCGGTGCCCGCCCGTTCGCCGAGGTCGGCCGGCCCGTCCTCGCCGGGTCCGACGAGGAGCGCGGGCTGCTCGCCGTCGCGGGCGAGCCCGGGTTCGCCGGGATGTCGACGGTCGGGGTGTACGAGACGGGAGGCCTCGGCTGCCGGGCCGTGCTCCGCACAGGCTTCCGGGTGCACGCGCTGGCCTTCCACCCCACGGCGCCGCTGCTCACCGTCGGCACGGGGGACTACGACGGCGGCTACTTCTTCCAAGGCGAACTGCTCCTGCTCGACTGGGAGACGGGTGCCACCACCTCCCTGATCGAGCACGACTTCGGCCGCAAGGTCCTCGGACTCGCATGGCTCGACGAGCAGGCCCTTCGCGTGACGATGGCACCGCCCGACGACTGGAAGGACCGGAAGGCACACGTCGAGGGCCACGTCGCCGTCGTGCGACGGACCGACTGGCGTGCCGTCCCGCCCCGTTCGCTCACCGCCGCGGACCTGGCCGGCCCCAGGGTGCCCGCCCCGCGCCCCGACGGACGCGACGGACGCGACGGCGCCCACCGGGCGCTCACGGCGCTCTGTCCGGACTGGCGGTCCCGGCGCCAGGTCCTCGCCGTCGAAGAGCTGCCGGACGGCGCGGTCCTGGCGACCGTCGACCGGCGGGAGGAGGATCCGGAGCAGCCCGGGCGCACCGTCCTCGCCGACGGCCTGCTGATCCGGCACCGGACCACGACGAGCGCCGACCGGCTCGCGCGTCTGCGGATCCGGCACGGCAGCCGGGACTACGTCAGCCAGGCGCTACCGGACCGGCGGCGGCCGAAGCAGTACTGGCTGTCGGTGCGCTCCCCGAAGGATGCGGGAGTCCAGCCCCTGTTCCCGCTCTCCTGGGAGCCCGGGGAGAGCCACTTCCCCGGCCCGGGTGTGGAGACCGAGAGCGGCGACCTGGTGCACGCCGGCACCGTCTACGGCGGGTACGGGCCGCACCCCGGCGGGTCCTTCGTCGTCCGCCGATCGGCTCGCGACGGCACGCCCCGCTGGGTCTTCCGGGCCGACCACATGGCTACCGATCTGGACACCGAAGCGGACACCGCCTACGTCGCCTACCGCGACGGCGGCATCGTCGCCCTGGGCCTGCACGACGGCACCGTCCGGTGGAACCATCGGCTGACCGTCGCCGGTGTGCCCGCCGTGCCGACGGCGCTCACCGTCACCGGACCGGGCCGTCTGCTCGTCGGCACGGCCGACGGTCGGGTCCTGGACTGCGTGACCCCGTAACCCTTCCGCTCCCCCGTAAACGGCGGCTCGTCAGCCGTACACCGCCGCCACCCGTCGGTGAGAGCCTGGCGCGCACCGGGCGAGCGCCGTCCCGCCTCCGCATTCGGCCCATCGGCCTGGTTGGATCTCCGCATGACGGATTGGTCGCAACTCAGCCATGCCTACGGTGCCGCCGACGACATACCGGACCTGCTGGACCGGATCGCAGCAGAGCCGAGCGCCGAACACTGGAACGACTTGTGGTCGGCCCTGTGCCACCAGGGCAGCGTCTACTCGGCCAGCTTCGCGGCACTGCCTTGGCTGGCCGGCACGGTTGGGAGCGGGGACCGGGAACAGGCTGTCAACGCCCTGGTCCTGGCGGGCGCGATCGTGGCCGGCGCCGGTCAGCGGCGCGAGGCCGGCGACGTCCGCTCGGAGCATGCGGCGGAGATCGCGGCACTGCTGAGGGCTGTGGATCAGTACCGTCGGACCGCTTCGGACCGCGCCGAGTACATCCATCTCATGGAAGCCATGCTGGGCTTCGAAGGTGTCGTGGGCTGGAGTGAAGACCTGGCCTGGGGGGTGGGGAACGAGGAGTACCAGGTCTCGTGCCCGGGCTGCGAGGCAAGCCTGTTCATCGCCTTCGGCGAACGCGGCTTCTTCTCCACCGGCGACGACTATGCGATCACGGACGGCGACATCGAGACGAGAGCCCTGCGCCCGGCGGCTCCCACCGACCTGGACGGTATCGGCCGACGACTCCACGACCTCGCACTCGCTGACGGGCAGCGCGAGGTCGCACACGCGCTGACCCACGTCTTCGGCCATGCGACCTGCCCCGACTGCGAGACCGACTTCTCGGTCGCCGACCAGGTCAGCGCCGATTGGTGAGCAAGCCCACGCCGGCCGTCCGGACCGTTTGACACACCGTCGGGATCACCGGTCACAGGACAGGACGGGCAGTCCCCTACAGGGCCCGCGGGGACGGATCCTCGCCCACCGGGAAGCGGTGGAGCCTGCCGTGGTCTTCCCTGTCAAGGCAGCGTGTCGAGATCCCGTGCCTCGCCTGCCATGCGGCCCGTCACTCGTATTCGTACATTCCTTCACAACACGCGAAACGCGCCCGCTGCGGGACCCTGCAGCGGGCGCTGCAACAACTTCCTCCGAATACGGGAACACTGCTGGTTCATCAGCGAATAGCCTGGCTCCTGCACATGTATCCGAACCACTACGCGGGTGGCTACTACCAGTGACCCGGGTGAGCGCCTGCGTCGTCGGCTGCACCGTGGCAACAGTCCGGAGGGCAAGGGCGCGCCGCCGGGCTGCCCGCCGCACCACCACCTGACCGACCCTGCCCGACTCGCCCCGAGCGCCCCGAGCGCCCCGACCTCAGTGTCGGGGCGCTCGGGGTCATCGCTGCCGTCGCGCTCCACGGCTCCCCGCGCATGGCCCTCGGCGACGCCGGGCCGTGCCATCTCGTCGAGGCGAACGTCAGGTCCATCGATTCACGCCGAGGGACCCGACTTCACCTGGCCGCCGATGTGAGCGAGGTCGCGGGTGGGGAAAGGCAGGCCGCCAAGGCCGAACTCGTCGCCGATGCCCGCACCCGCGGGGATGGCCGCTCCACCACCACGTACCTGCGGTGAGGCCTACTGGTGGGTGTTCTTGACCGTGGGCTGCGTCTTCTGGTTGTAGATCTCCTTGCCGTCCGCGTTGTAGGCGTGGATGTAGGGGGAGGGGGGGAAGGAGTTCCGGTCGACGTTGGCGG